>NZ_DCYU01000146.1:0-9220 GCF_002331165.1 Pseudoalteromonas sp. UBA2102 | reverse complement strand
GATTGTATTGCCGCCGGCGTAGACAGCTTATTAATAAAGCATGGCGATATACGCGATGAAAACGCTTTTGATAAAGTTAAAGAGCAAATTAGGGGCGAACTAGGCGATGCTGTGGTAGAAATCGCCACACAGGTTGAACAAGTTTTAAGCATTGCTCATGCGTTACATAAAAAAATGAAAGGGCGTGTCGATTTAACTATGATAACTGCCCATGGCGATATAAAATCGCAGCTTGAGTCACTTATCTTCAAAGGATTTGTGAGCGCTCACGGTGCGAATAAAATGCCCGACCTAATTCGTTATTTAAAAGCGATTCAAAAACGTTTAGAAAAACTACCTGTTGATCCTAACCGCGATAGACTGTGTGTTTTAGAACTTGAAAAAGTAGCGCAAGAGTACAAAAAGCTCGTAAATAAAATTCCAAAAGGCTTACCTATTCCGCAACAGGTAAACGCTATTTTTTGGATGCAGCAGGAGTTTAGGGTGTCACTGTTTGCGCAAACCTTAGGTACCCCATATCCTATTTCTGCAAAACGCGTTATGAATGCGATAAAAGAGATAGAATAAAACTTGCATTTTCTATTAAGCTTAGTACCTTAATAGAAGGATTTATTTTTGGTTGAGAAGGAAGCGACATACCTATGTCCTCATCGGTTGAACATAAGATTAAGCGATTGTTAGTTGTAGATGACGAGTATTTTAATTATGAAATGCTTAAATCTGCCCTGACCTCAAAATTTGATGTTAGTTATGCTGACTCGGGTAAAAGCTGTTTGGCGTCTGCCATTGCTAACCCGCCGGATATTATTTTGCTTGATGTATGTATGCCTGGCCTAGATGGGTATGATACATGTCGGATGCTTAAGCACACGCCTGAAACTAAAAATATACCTGTTGTTATGGTTTCGGGCTTAGAGTCGCCCTCGGAAAAGCAAGCTGGCTTTGATGCAGGGTGTGATGCCTATGTAGTAAAACCGTTTTCGATGGGTACTTTATTTGAGCAAATAAACACGGTTGTTTAAAGGTGATGCATGTTTACTGAAGATAAGCGCAATTTTAGACGTATGCAGGTTAATACTCCTGCGCAATTAACAACAATAGAGCCTGTTGCTGGGCTAAATTATACCGCAGAATGTGTTGATTTAAGTGCCACTGGGCTATCACTTCATTTAGATGACTTGCTTGAACTCGATACTTTGTTACAGGTTAATATAGAGTCGACTCACCCAAGTATTGCCTCTTTAAATGCAACGGCTAAAGTTATACGTGCTAGCAAAGAAGACGATGGCACCATTACCGCAGGATTAGAAATAGTTCAGTTTAATTAAATTGAATAAACACCTAGCGGCTGGCTTTTGCTATTGCGGGTGTTAAATAACGTTCGATTTTATTACCTACGTCCTTGTAGGTAATAACAATAATTTTTAGTAAACCTTACAAATTAAGCCTTTTAAGTAAAAGCCTTCAGGGTAACTGCCAGCAATAGGGTGATCGGCCGCTTGATTTAAACGCTCCATAATCAATAGCTCTTTACCCGCATCTAGCGCAGCGTCTGCTACCACTTTTTGAAACAAGTTTTGCTCCATTAATCCAGAGCACGAGAAGGTAAGTAATGTACCGCCTGGTTTTAATATTTGCATAGCAATCATGTTTATATCTTTATAACCACGACACGCACCGGTTAGCTGCGCTTTGTTGTCTGCAAATTTTGGTGGGTCCATCACAATAGTGTCAAACTGTTTGCCTTCCTCACGGTATTGGCGTAATAGCTTAAACACATCTTGTTTTACAAAATCGACTTTATTTAAATCTAAGTTATTGTGCTCTACGTTACGCTTAGCGGTATCCAGTGCTGGTTGTGATACATCAACATTCGTGACGTGTTTACAGCCACCACGTAGTGCGTAAAGTGAGAAAGTACCTGTGTAGCTAAAGCAATTTAATACGGTTTTATCTTTTGAAAAGCGCTCAAGTGCTGCGCGGCTATCACGTTGATCCAGGTAAAAGCCTGTTTTATGACCTTCTAAAATGTCTACTTCAAGCTTTAAGCCATTTTCTTCAATAACCACCGGCTCTGAAGGTTCGTTGCCCCACAGTACACCTTTAATAGGTTCTAAGCCTTCTTTGGTGCGCACGTCTACATCTGAGCGCTCATAAATATTCGCGCCAGGAAAAATAGCCATTAACGCGCCTACAATTTCACCTTTATGGCGCTCAGCGCCGGCACTTAGTAATTGGCAAACTAAGGTGTTATCAAACTTATCAATGGTTACACCTGGCAAATAGTCAGACTCAGCAGCACACAACCTAAAGCCAGTTAAACCGCCTTCGGCTATTGCATGCTCGCGAGCATCTAAAGCACGGCGTAAGCGACGCTCAAAAAAGTGTTGGTCTATTACTTCTTTTTCATCAAAGCTCCACACTCGCGCTCTTATTTGTGAGTGAGGGCTATAAGCTGCGGTGGCTAAAAATTTACCTTCGCTGTCGTGAATGGTAACCGTATCACCTAGGCCTGGTTTACCTTTAATTTTTTTGATGGCTTTTGAAAATAACCAAGGGTGTTTTCTTTTTAATGATTTTTCGCGACCAGCTTGTAGGTAAACGGCAGATGACATAAGGCTTCTCAGTTGTAATAAATAAGCGCTGTATTTTAGTCAAGCATAGGGCAACATACAATGAATGTTTTGCAAGGGAGGTGTAAAGCACGTTAAAGTACGGATAATTCTCATATAAATTAGTTTTTTGGAACATCACTGTGGCCAACACTGCTTTAAGCCCTGAGTTACAACAGCTTGATTCTCAATGTCGCTCATTTATTACTTCGTTAATACATGCCGATGTAGCACACGACATAACACATATTGAACGCGTAGTGCGTGTTGCCATTCAATTATGTCACGCCGAGCAAGCCAATATGAATATTGTTTTGCCGGCGGCGTGGATGCACGATTGTGTTGCGGTGGCAAAAAACCACCCCGATAGAGCAAAAGCATCTACTATGGCGGCAGATAAAGCCATTGCGTTTTTAAAATCAATTAACTACGACGCATCTTTGTTTGATGATATTCATCATGCTATCGCTGCCCATAGCTTTAGCGCCAATATAGCGGTTAAAACTGTAGAAGCGCAAATCGTGCAAGATGCCGATAGAATGGACGCACTCGGTGCAATAGGCGTTAGCCGTTGTATGAAAGTAGGGGGCTCTATTAGCCGCTTACTGTATAACCCTGATGACCCATTTTGTGTTAACCGCGAAGCAGATGATAAAACCTATACCCTTGATCATTTTTTTATTAAATTGCTTCATATTGCTAAGAGCATGAATACGCCCTCAGCTAAAGCCGAGGCAGAGCGACGCACAGAGTATATGTATGCGTTTTTAGAGCAGCTAAAATCAGAAATTGGTCAATAATATGAGCGCTCCTTTATTATCGGGCATTGATCATTGCCACCTTAATGTTGAAAACATCCCAGAAGCGCTAAAGTGGTACAAGCAGGTACTAGGCTTTAGCGTAGTTGAAGAGCTTGTCTTTTGGGATGAAAATGGCAAAGGGCCACTCACACTTGAAGATAGCGCAAAAACAACGCGTTTAGCGTTATTTGAAGGACAAGGGCGAAGCAAAGGTATTGCGTTTGCAGCCACCGGTGCACAGTTTATTTGTTGGGTTGATTATTTAAATGGCTTAAACATAAAAACAGTACTGGCCGATCACGGTGTAACGTTTTCGCTTTATTTTAAAGATAACAGTGGGAATAGCCACGAAATAACCTCTCATGACTACCCGCACATAAAAGCGGTATATGGTGATGTAAAACAAGGCTCGCGCACGCGCAATACTTAGTGTTGCTCTTGATATGCGTTTTTAATTGCGATTATAGCATCGAGCTTATTTACAAATAAATTGATGAGGTGGGGGTCAAAGTGTTTACCCGCTTGTGCTTGCATATGCTCAAGCGCTTCTTCTACACCCCAAGCCTCTTTATACGGGCGTTTAGAGGTAAGGGCATCAAATACATCTGCAATAGCCACAATACGCCCTTCAACCGATATTTGTTCGCCTTTTAAACCATTAGGGTAGCCACTGCCATCCCACTTTTCGTGGTGCTCTATAGCCAGTTTATGGGCAAGTTGTAATAGCGGTGATGAGGAATTTGCTAAAATTTGTGCGCCAATAGCCGCATGCTGTTTCATGTGGTCAAATTCGTCAGGGGTTAATCGCCCAGGCTTTAATAAAATAGCATCCGGAATACCTATTTTACCTACATCGTGCATGGGGGCTGCTTGGCGAAGTAGCTCTGCTTGTTGCTCACCCATGCCAAATTCTAATGCTAATAATTTACTGTATTGGCTCATCCTAGCAATGTGCTCGCCAGTGTCTGTGTCTTTGTACTCTGCAGCGCGGCCTAACCGATGTACTAAATCAACATGGGCTTGCTTTAATTGCTCGGCTTGTACAAGCGATAAATGCGTTTTAACACGTGCGCGCACAATCGCGGGGCTAATAGGTTTAGCAATGTAATCAACAGCACCGAGTTCAAAGCCTTTAAACTCATCGCTTTCATCACCCAAAGCCGTTACAAATATAATTGGGATATGCGAAAGCGCGGGTGTGCTTTTAAGTATTTCGCACACCTCAAAGCCATTCATATCGGGCATCATGATATCGAGTAATATAAGTTTAGGCTGTTCTTTTTCTAGTAGCGCAAGTGCTGCAGCGCCCGATTTAGCAAAAGACATACGGTATTGATTACCTAATACTTCTCGCATGACTTTTAAGTTAGCAGGTTCATCGTCAACGATTAATATACGTGGTTTGTCGTTGCTAAAATCCATTCAATATTCTCATTCTTGGGTAAACTCTTTAATTAGACCGTCTAGGACGTGTTGCGCCTGATCAAAGTCAAATTCATCAAATGCGTTTACAACCTCATTTATTTGAGTTTGTAAGTGTGCAGGGGCGTTATTTTCAAGCTGCGCTAGCAAATCATCGTTGAGCTCGGCGCTTTGCGCTTCATGGTGTAGCGTTTCACACAGTGACTTTAATTCAGCCGCGTTTAGCGTGCTTTTTTGCTCAGTATTTTCACTCTCAGCAGGCGTGATTTGTGCGCACTCATCGCCTGATATTAATTGCGTTATTGTCACTAACTCGTCTTTTATTTGTGTTACTAACGCTGTAGATTGCTCAGAAGTTTGCTCGCGCTCTAAATTGGCTAATAAAGTCATTAATGTTGTTAGGCCTAAATTACCGGCGACCCCTTTAAGGGTATGTATCAGGCTATTGGCGTCTTTAATCTCAGATAACTTACTGTTAAATAAAATATCAAATCGTTTATTGCTGTCATTTATAAATTTGGCAATTTCGGTTAACTGTTTGCATTTATTACCCCAAAGCATCACACCTTTTTCAAAGTCGATGTGTTTAGCCTCAGGGTCTGATTGGCTAATAACCATATCTTTAGCAATACCTAAGCCAAGCACCTGGGCAATTTCTTGGTTAAGCTGATTTATATCTATCGGCTTATTAGCAAAGCCGTTCATGCCAGCACGTTTAGCTGTGAGTTTATCTTGCTGTAGAACGCTTGCCGTTAACGCAATAATGGGGGTAAATTTAAGCTGCCTTTGCTTTTCTATGGCTCTAATTTTTGTGGTTGCTTCTATGCCATCACACTCAGGCATATGAATATCCATTAAGATGACATCAAAATCTTGCTTCTCGAATATTGCAATAGCCTCTAAACCGTTGCTTGCTTTGCTTACCAAATGTTGATCTTTAGAAAGTAATAACGAAAGCAGCTCGGTGTTTTGCTCAATATCATCCACCACAAGTACCCTTAGCGATGGTAATTGAGTGTGCAGGCCATCGAAATGGTCTATTTTTTCTGAATCGCCTTGTATAAGCGGTAAAGAGAAGTAAAAGCAGGTGCCTTTGTTTTCTTCACTGACTAGATTTATGGTGCCGCCCATCAGCTCTACTAATTGTTTACTAATGGTTGTTCCCAGGCCTGTACCGCCAAAGCGACGAGTAGTGGTGCCATCGGCCTGAACAAACGGCTGAAATATAGCTTTAACACGGTCTTTGGCAATACCTATGCCGGTATCTTGGACTTCAAAAAAGAGCTGATCGGTTTGCGTAGTACTTACAGTTAGCTCAACCGAACCTTGCTCGGTAAATTTAATGGCGTTACCGATGAGGTTAGTTAAAATTTGCCTTAACCTGTCTGGGTCGCCATAGTAAGTTGTGGCAACAGAATCTTTAATGTTCAATTTTAAACGCAAGTCTTTCTTTTTTGCTTCAAGCCAAAATGTCGAAATAATGCTATCGAGTACTTGTTTTAAACTAAAGTGAACGGGTTCAATAGTTAGCTTTCCGCGCTCAAGCTTTGCGGTATCAAGCACTTCGTTAAGTAACCTTAATAATGAACGCGCCGCATTATTAACTGTAACCAAGTGCTTTTGCTGTTCTTGGTTTAGCGGAGTGTCCATCAGTAGGTCGCTAAAACCGATAATAGAATTCATCGGCGTGCGGATCTCATGGCTCATATTAGCCATAAAAGATTGCTTAGCGTGCGCTGCTTCTTCAGCTTGCAATTTTGCCTGCTCAAGTTTGTCTTCGTATTCTTTTTGTTCTGTAATATCAACCAATACCCCATCTATCCACTGCGGGTTATTATCTTTATCACAGGTAATACTGCCTTTATCTAATACCCAGGCAACTTTGCCGTTACGGTGGCGAATACGATACTCTACCGAGTACTTTAAACTTGAGGTCATGGCTTGCGCTACGGCTTCGTTTACCGTTGGCTGATCTGTTTTTAAAATAAGGTCGTTAAGTTCAATGCAGCTTTCTGTGAACTCTTCTGGCGTGTACCCAGTTAGCTCAGCCACTGTTGGGCTGATAAATAGCATGCTCCAGTTTTCGTCGTACTTACAGCGAAAAGCAGCGCCAGGCATATTATCCATTAAAGAGCGGTACTTTTGCTCTTTTTCAATAAGGCTTTGCTGCATAGCGCGTTGTTCGGTTAAATCGGTGATAAAGCCAACATATAACGGCATATGACCTGGCTGATTAACCTCCCCTATACCTAAGCGAATAGGAAAAAGGTGGCCATCTTTGTGTTTGGCAGACACATCCCTATTTATACCAATTACTTTTCCTAGATCTACATTTTTGGCGTGAGACAAATAGCCATCATGGTGGCGAGCGATTTCATCGGCCATCAGCATTTTTACATTATGACCTTGAACTTCGTTTTCTCGCCAACCAAAAATTTTGCTGGCAGCTTCGTTAAAGCTCAAAATAATGCCGGTGTGATCTATAGTCACAATGCCATCAATAGCAGTGCCTAAAATAGCATTTAGTCGAGATTCATCCGCCGATTTTTCCTCAAGCAGTAAGCGGTATCTAACCATGCCATTTATAACTGCAATGACACAGGTTATAGCAACGGTCGCGGTAGCTACGGCAATAGCCACAAAAGCAAGCTCAGTGGTTGACTCTTCGTAATCGGGTAAAAGCGGAGAGGTTGCAACAAAGCGGGTAGCAGCCATACCCATATAGTGCATACCTGCCACCGCTGAGCCTAAAATAACAGCGGTAATAGCGCGGGCTTGCAGTTGTGATAAATTAGGTAGCAAACGCGTTAAATGATAACGCGTAAAAAGTGCTATGAACGATAAACCAACAGCGACCACAATTGATAAAGCAAATATGATTGCATCGTAACGTAGTAACGGGGCCAGCTCCATTGCTGCCATGCCGCTGTAGTGCATTGTACCAATGCCTGAGCCTAGTAAAATAGAGCAAATAATAAGGTGTTTGTATGACCCTTGCGATTTTACTAAAATCGAAAAAGCGTACTGACATGCAATAAACGCCGGTAAAAAAGACAAAACGGTAATGATTGGGTCGTAGTGTATTTCTGTGCATAACGAAAAGGCCAACATACCTATAAAATGCATACTCCAAATACCGGCCGATAAAACAGTGGCACCGGTCACATTGGCTAAGCGTTTATAGCTTTCGAACTTTGTTTGCTTTGCTACATCAACCAACCAGATCGTAAAAAAGGCAGCAAAAATAGCGGTAATGACCGATAAACTAACCAGTATAGGGTTATATGCACCGTTGATAATGAGGCTCGGATCGTGGTCGGTTATAAAAAATGCAGACAGCATAGTGGCTCAAATTAGTATCTTTATTGAACTAGTTTAATAGATTTATTTTATAAATAAACTGTTAATCTAATAATTTATATTATAAATCAGCGAGGTTACTTTTTAGCATTAAAGTATTAACATGCGTAACGTGCTTCATTAATAAGACGTGATTTTGCGTAAATAAAAATAATAATAAACACTGAGCCCACTTATTTATCGCTAAATAACTGCATTGATTAAATAAGGCTTTATAATACGCTTTTATTTATATTTAGAGCATACACCTTGTTTGAGTATCAGCTAAAACGCAGTGCAAGGCGTAAAACAGTGGCAATAAAAGTTAGCCAAAAATTAGTTACTGTTTATGCGCCTACGCACGTGCCAAAACTACAAATAGAACAATGGCTGTTTAGTAAAAAAGAGTGGGTAACTGCGCAATTACATAAACAACTTAATGCCATTGATACTCAACAACACCCGTTTAAAAACCAGCAAATAATGGTTTTTGCTAAGCCATATACCATTACTTTTGCAAAAGGGACACGCTCGCATGTTCAGCAATCCGATAGCGAGTTTACTATTTACACTTCTAATCGAGTAAAAAAACAGCCTGAAAAACGCAAGCAGTTACTTTGCCTTGCCCTTGAAGAAACGCTAACAAACTACATTGAAATGCGTTTAGCTTATTATTGCCAACAGATGTCAGAAGCATTACCGACTAAATTGACGATTGGAAGTTATAAACGTAAGTGGGGGAGTTGTAATTCTCGGCGAGAGCTAACCTTTAGCCTTAACCTTGTTGGGGCGCCTCATCGTATAATTGATTATGTTATTGTGCACGAATTGGCTCATTTAAAGTATTTGAACCACAGCAGCGCTTTTTGGAAGCGCGTAGCTAATTTTTATCCCGATTATAAATCTGCATCAGCATGGCTTAAAAACCACGGGGCAACATTACAGTGGGTATTTGATAATTAGTCTAAAAATGAAGTTTTAAATAGTAATGAAAAAGGTATAGAAAAGGATACTGAAGATAAGAAGTGGTGGAGGGAGCTGGATTCG
>NZ_DCYU01000087.1:0-74718 GCF_002331165.1 Pseudoalteromonas sp. UBA2102 | reverse complement strand
GGCTGTCGGTAGAGCTTTATAATATGGTACATATTTACCAGCGCTAATAAGCCATTAGTAAACGCAACAGGCACTGCACCAATAGCCACACCGTAAATAGTAAATACAATACAACCAAACATATTATACCAACGCAGTTTTACTACATCGGTCATTGTTAACGATGCAACCAAGAAAGCTGATGCAATATAACCTAAATATTCCCAACTCAATTGTTCTCTCCTACCCTTTAGGTTAGCATTACGCTAATGCTAACGTGTGGCACTTGTCAGTGTTACAACGTTTAATACCAATTCGCAATAATACTCAATCATTTTGTGGGGCTAAACGTGTCGCTACCTGCGTTAAAAAATGCTCATTTACGACTGCATGGATGCAGAAGGTAGAGCCATACAGGAGCAATTGCCGAGAACGACTAAATAGCTATTTTTTGCCTAGCTATCAACACGTTTTCCTAGCCTTAAAATTGATCACTTAATTATTAGGCTGATTGGTATAAAATAAAAAAACTAACTTGCTTAAAAAACCTTAAAAAGTATATTGGTTGTAGCCAATAGCTTCCTAAATCATTACACGGGAAATGAAGGTATTACGTACTTAGCAAGGCTAAATACAGTAGCAAGTTAGCGTAAATTCTTAGAGCCTTAATAATATCGTCATTAAGGTGTAATAAATAGGACAATTGTCCGAAGAGCATATTGATGTTTCAATACCATTTTTCTAGTTACCTTGTTGAACAATTACTCACTTTTGCAGGGAGTAGCTATCAACAATCAAAAAAAGAAGTGCTGATCCACCAAGATCAACCACTTAGTAAACTTGTGCTGGTGCGCAGCGGTACTATTTCATTTAGTTATGATGTAGGTAACGGACGCCGCCTATTATTAGGCCAATTAGATTGCAACAACACCCTAATTGGTGAAATAGAAGCACTAAACAATAACCCATGTATTTATACGGTCACCTGTTTTAGCGATGTAACCTATAATTTAATAGAGCTTCGCCACTGGCGAGCATTACTACTCGAAAAGCCAGAGCTGAGCTTATATACCGCGCAAACCATTGCGGCTAAGTTTCAAGAAAACCAAAAAATTAATTTAGATAAGTTACTGCTGCCTTTAAGCTACAACATAGCTAAAGACTGCTTACTACGCGCCGAGAACAATAATCCAACGCTACTGCGCGCATACCCAACCGTTAACGCCGAAGCAGAGCGCTTTGCAACCACTGAGCGAGCTTATCGCCGCGTAGTTACCGAGCTTGTTGAAAAAGGCTTAGTGCAGCGCAGCTCCCATGGGCTAAAAGCGGTCGATACGCAAAGTTTAAGTGATTACGTAGACAGTTTTGCGCAGCTGTAAAAAACAGACACAAAAAAAGGCCGTAATGGCCTTTTTTAGTTTTTATGGTATTTATTAGCACTGCGCTATAGCAGTAATTTATTTAAAACGAGTACACAAACACGCCCCCGCGCAAATAAACTCCTACTTAACGCTTTGGCAATTACTTATCTAATAAAATATCTTGGATATTTACTAAATCAGATTTACCTTCAATTATTTCATCTGGCGTTAAACCCGATAACTCATGCGGGAACACTAACCACTCTTCTGACTCATGAATAAAGTAATCTGGCACCATCTCTACTTTTGAGTTTTTAGGCTTATAGTACGGACATGCCACACGAATATCGCGTGGTAAGTTTAAGCGCATAAGCTCAGAAAGCTTTTCTTTTAGTGCAAATATACTGCGGCCAGAATCAAACACATCATCAACAATAAGCAGTGAGTCACCTGCATTAGCGTTTTCTACAATGTAGTGTAGGCCGTGTACTTTTATTTCTTTAGATTGCTTGCCAATACCGTAATAAGACGACGTACGCACCGCAATGTGATCAGTCTCAATGCCTTTGTAATCGTAGTATTCTTGCACAGCAATACCAATAGGTGCACCACCTCGCCAAATACCAATTATAAAGTCTGGACGAAAGCCATCTTTATAAACTTGTGCCGCTACGCGGAATGAATCTTCAAGTAGCTGTTGAGCTGTGATGTAGCACTTATCTGACATAGTTTAGAACCCCAGTGGTGAGTATAACATTTGAGTGTAGGCACTTTAGCCAATAATTAAACACCCAAACAGGTATTGGCGAAGGATTTTACCGTAAATAAAAATAAATTGCTTGCCTGCAAATAGCAAAATAGGCACCAATTGGTGCCTATTTTATGTATTAAACGCCTAGTTACGTACTATTAAGCTTTTTCTAACAATGTACGTGCCACTGTGCGCATACCTTGCGTAGTTGCACCTGCAGCCCATTGGCTGGTGTTACCCATATTAAATGCTGCAGCTAAATCAATGTGTACCCAACCTTTACCATCGTTTGGTACAAAGCGAGATAAAAAGCCTGCTGCATTTGATGCGCCGCCGTAACCGCCACCTTTTTGAGCGCGGCTATTTGCCGTATCAGCATATGGAGATGGGCAGTTTTGCTGGTGCCATTTTTCAAGCGGAAGAGGCCATGCAGCTTCCATTTCTTGCGATGCAAAGTCTTCTACTTCGCGTACCAGCTCTTTATCAAGGGCAAATAATGCGTTGTACTCTTGCCCTACAGCAACGAGTGCAGCACCGGTTAGTGTTGCCGCATCTATAATTAGCTCTGCGCCTGTTTCGCCTGCAGCCATTAGGCCATCGGCAAGCACTAAACGCCCTTCAGCATCGGTGTTTACAATTTCAACGGTTGTGCCATTTTTGTAGGTTAAAATATCACCTAGTTTGTAAGCGTGGCCCGAAATTAAGTTCTCTGCACAGCATAAAAACAGCTTAATGCGTTTTTCAATACCGCGATTAATAGCCAGTGCTAAACCCGCTGTTACCGTTGCCGCGCCACCCATGTCGCACTTCATTCCTAGCATACCTTCGCTAGATTTAATTGAGTAACCGCCAGAGTCAAACGTAATACCTTTACCTACAAGTGCTGCACTTACCGGTGCGTTTTCATCGCCTGTAGGGTTGTAATCAAGCTCAAGTAAAACAGGTGGACGCTCAGAGCCACGGCCCACAGCATGAATACCAATCCACTGTTGCTCTAATAACGCATCGCCTTTAATAATTTGATAGCTTACGTGTTCAGGCGCTAACGATTGAATAAATTCGGCGGCTTTTTCAGCAAGGCTTTCAGGGTAAATGTCATCGGCTGTACCGTTTACCATTTCTCGTGCCCACGTAGCTGAGGCTTTTAAATGCGCCAGCTCGTTTAGATCTGATTGTGCGTTATCAACAAATTCAACACCATGTAATGATTTAGGTGTTACAAACCCTTGGTAAAAAGCCCATTGGCTTTCTGTGCACCATGTATCGCCCGCAAGCTCAACCTGTTTAACACCTTGGCTTGCAATTGTTCGCGCCGCTTTTTGAACATTTTTTAATGTTTCTTGCTCAGATAAATGAACCGTTGCGCCTTGCTCGTTAAAAGACAACGCCGCGTTTTCGCCCCAATGGCTTGGTGCTGCTTGCTCGCTTAGTTGAACAGCAAATTTTTCACTCATGTTAGAATACCCTTACACTTAAATGTGCCACCGAGTTTACTATAGTGAGTACAAGTTCCCAACAGCTTGAGATAAATAACATAAACCAACGCATCTGCAGCGTTTAGCATTGGAATTTAAATGAAATACACCCCAGCTTTACAGCCCGCCACGTTATTAAAACGCTATAAACGCTTTTTAGCCGACCTCCAACTTAACGATGGAACTGAATTTACCGCCCACTGCGCCAACACCGGTAAAATGACAGGTTGCGCAGAGCCAGGTTTTAGCGCTTTTTATTCAACCAGCGATAACAGTAAACGAAAATACCCTCAGTCGTTAGAGCTCACTCAAAACTCCCTCTCGCAATTAATATGTGTTAATACCGCCGTGGCAAATAAAGTGGTCGAAGAGGCTATCAACAACCAGGTTATTACAGAGCTTAACGGCTATGAGCAGCTTCAAAGTGAAGTAAAATACGGCAGCGAAAACAGCCGTATCGACTTTTTACTCACCAGTGACAATAAACCCGCTTGCTATGTAGAGGTAAAATCAGTCACCTTGTTAAGCGAAACCGCACCACAAAGTGGGCAAGGCTACTTTCCGGATGCGCAAACCGTGCGTGGGCAAAAACACATTCGCGAATTAATAGAGATGATCGAACAAGGCCACCGCGCAGTATTACTGTTCGCTGTTTTGCACCAAGGTATTAATACGGTGAGTGCAGCAAGCCACATAGATAAAAAATACAGCGACTTATTAAACCACGCGATTAAAAAAGGCGTGGAGGTATACGCTTATAAAGCATCGATTTCGCCAAGTGAAGTAACGCTTAGTGAGAAAGTGGCCTTTAAATAAAAAATTTAACTTGCTTTTAAACTTTATGCCCATATAACTAGGCAAGTTTAAATACCTAAATAACGATTAATAAAGCATCAAAATTAAAATATGAGCCTTTTTAGTCAACACACTGGTTGAAGCTAATTCGATTAATTAAAAAATAAATTTGCCTAGGGTATAAGATTCTGCTATTTATACCGCCGGCTAATGCTGAGGCATTAAATTAAGGATTTAGGAGAGAGTTATGCCAGACCAACAAAGACATGGTTTATTGGCTCAAGCCGGTTTAGAACCATACCAAGAAAAGCCGGGCGAAGAGTATATGAATGAAGCACAACGTGCTCATTTTAAAGCGATTTTAGAAGCGTGGCGTAACGACTTACGTAATGAAGTTGACCGCACAAAATCGCATATGCAAGACGAAGCTGCCAACTTTCCTGATCCAGTTGACCGCGCTGCGCAAGAAGAAGAGTTCTCTTTAGAACTTCGTACTCGCGACCGCGAACGTAAACTGATCAAAAAAATTGAAAAAACAATTATCTTAATTAAAGAAGATGATTTTGGCTTTTGTGAGTCATGCGGAATCGAAATTGGTATTCGTCGTTTAGAGGCGCGTCCAACTGCAGATTTATGCGTAGACTGTAAAACCCTTGCAGAAATTAAAGAAAAACAAGCTGGGCGCGGTTAATTAAAATTAGTTAACTATGTCTCCTACAGCCGTTACCACGTCAAAGCGTGACTATCGCGGTCGATTTGCACCGTCTCCTTCTGGGCCACTTCACTTTGGCTCACTTGTGGCGGCTGTGGGCAGCTACCTTGATGCTAAAGTAAATCAGGGTAAATGGTTAGTGCGCATTGAAGACATAGACACCACCCGCGTGGTTAAAAATGCCGACACCCATATTCTAAATACCTTACAAGCCTACGGCCTTTACTGGGACGAATCCGTTGTTTATCAAACTCAGCGCCTACCTCTTTATCAAGAGGTAACAAATAAGCTGATCCACCAACAATGTGTATATGGTTGTCGCTGTTCTCGCAAACAAATAAAAGCCATGGGTGGCATTTACCAAGGTCACTGCAAAACGCTTAACTTATCAACAGAGCAAGGCGCACTTCGTCTTAGCCAACAGCACCCTACATGCCATTTTAACGATTTGATTCAAGGCGATATTACTGTAAATAGTGCATTAGCCCATGAAGATTACATAATAAAGCGCAGTGACGGATTATTTGCCTACCAGCTAGTGGTGGTTATTGATGACATTGAGCAAGGTATTAATCGTGTGGTACGTGGCGCCGATTTAATCGAGCCTACAGCACGGCAAATAAGTTTATTTAAACAGCTTAATGCGCCCATTCCCCAATACGCACATTTACCCCTTGCGGTGGCCGAGCCTGGTTTTAAACTCTCTAAACAAAATTATGCGCCCGCTATTAGCACAGACAATCCAAAACCTGCGCTTATTGATGCGTTTGAATTTTTAAACTTACCTGTACATAGCCAATTGAATGATTTGTCTGTAGAGCAATTAATTACGTGGGCTATTAACGAATTTAGCTTAACAGCGGTGCCAAACATACCCGAAATTCAAATTTCGCAAGGTCAGCATCCAAACAGCACTAAATTTACGCATTTAAGCAAATAAAAAACTTAAAAACGGCTTAATTTAAGTCCATCAACTTAATTTTTATACCGCGCTGGTATATGATAGCCGCCTAAATAGAGGCTATTTACAATAAATACAAAGCACCGCACTATAATACCTAATTTATGTGCTTTTTGATTGCGATGACCAGCCAATCATCATTTCTGTAGGAGACAGATTATTATTTCCAAGCTTTTTCAATTTTGCAGGCAAATAATCGGCCCAAATGCCGATGTGCAAAGCACTCAAACAAGTGATGAACCGGTTGTTGTAACACGCGGCGAACATGGTATTTCACGTAAACAATTTAGCCCAAATGCAATCAAAGTACTTTACCGTTTAAAAGACGGTGGTTACGACGCTTACCTTGTAGGTGGTTGTATTCGCGATATATTGTTAGGTCAACAACCAAAAGACTTTGACGTTGTTACCAATGCCACCCCAGAGCAAGTTAAAAAACTATTTAGAAATTGCCGCCTAATTGGTCGTCGTTTTCGATTAGCACATATTGTTTTTGGTCGCGAAATTATAGAAGTAGCCACCATGCGCGGGCACCACGAAGCGCAAGAAGACAAAAACCAAATTAGCCAATCAAGCGAGCACGGGCAGTTACTGCGCGATAACGTGTTTGGTAGCATTGAAGAAGACGCCGAGCGCCGTGATTTTTCTATCAACGCGCTGTATTACTCTATTAACGATTTTTGTATATACGATTACGCCAATGGCTTAGCGGCCATACAAGCAAAACAAATTGAGTTAATTGGCGACCCAGAAACACGCTACCGCGAAGACCCTGTACGTATGCTACGTGCGGTACGCTTTGCAACTAAGCTTGATATGAGCATAGCGCCAAAAAGCGAAAAGCCAATTACTGCGCTTGCCAGCCTACTTGATAACATACCGCCAGCGCGTTTATTTGAAGAAGTTCTAAAGCTGTTTTTAAACGGTAAAGCCGAAGCTAACTATTTAATGCTACGCCAATACGGCTTATTTAAGTCGTTATTTCCGGTGCTTGATAAAATTTTAGATAAAAACCCTGACGGCTTAGAAGCTGCGTTTATTCAGCAAATGTTTCAAAACACCGATAAACGCATTAATGCAGATAAAAAAGTAACGCCTGCGTTTATATTTGCTGCTTTAATGTGGTTTCCGCTGCTTGAGCGCACAACTAAAATTAAACAACAAGAACAGCTGTCTTACTTTGATGCCTTTGCTCAAGCCATGAATAAAGTACTGAGCGAAAATGCCCAACATATAGCAGTACCTAAACGCTTTACCTTAGGCGCACGCGACATTTGGCATATACAGCAACGCTTAGATAAACGTGCCGGCCAACGCGCTTACAGACTTACCCAGCAGCCACGATTTAAAGCCGCTTATGACTTTTTATTATTACGAGTGGATGCCGGTGAGCACCAACATAGTGAGCTTGCCCAGTGGTGGACACAATACTTGAGCCTAGATATTAATGGCCAAAAAGAAATGGTAAAAAACCTAGGCCACCAAGGTGGACCAAAACCACGTAAACGTCCGCGCCGCCGCACCACTAAAAAGCCAGCTGAGTAATTGCATGCAGTGTGTATATTTGGGTTTAGGTGCCAACCTAAACTCACCCAAAGAGCAGCTTGATAACGCCGTTTGTGCGCTTAAAAAGCTGCCTCATTGTGAATTTATAAGTGTATCGCATTACTATGCAAGCAAACCAATGGGCCCACAAGATCAACCCGACTATGTAAATGCCGTAGCGTGTATTAAAACCGCGCTTGAACCTGAGCAATTACTTGATTTAACTCAAGCCATAGAGCTTGAACATGGGCGGGTAAGAAAAGCCGAACGTTGGGGGCCGCGTACGCTCGATATAGATACCTTACTGTTTGGTCAGCAAGTGATTAATACCCAGCGCTTAACTGTGCCACATTATGGCCTGTGCGAACGTGAGTTTGTAGTTTACCCTTTACTTGAGCTTGCCCCAGAACTGATTTTACCAAGCGGCATTGCATTAAAAACCATTGCGCAAGACTTACCGCTCAACGACTTACAACAATTACCTCTGTAATTAACCAAGGCTTATGCCTGCGAGGATATTATGTCTAAAATAACCGTTTCTACTTTAAATAAAATGAAAGCAGAAAATAACAAAATCACCGCATTAACCGCTTACGATGCCAGTTTTGCGAAGTTATTTCATGATAACGGTGTGGACGTTATTTTAGTTGGCGATTCTTTGGGCATGGTGCTGCAAGGTGGCGACGATACCCTAGGCGTAACCAATCAAGATATAGCCTATCATACCCGCTGTGTACGCGGTGGCAGCCGTGAGCTTTTTGTAATAGCCGATATGCCTTTTATGAGCTATTCAAACGTTAGCGACACCTGTAAAAACGCAGCAGAGTTAATGCGTGCAGGCGCTAATATGGTAAAACTTGAAGGCGGTGAATGGCTTTACGACAGCATTAAAAGTTTAACGCAGCAAGGTATTCCTGTTTGCGGCCATTTAGGATTAACGCCGCAATCAGTACACGTATTTGGTGGCTTTAAAATTCAAGGCCGCGAAGACGACAAAGCGCAAAAAATGATTGATGATGCAAAAGCCCTAGAAGCCGCAGGTGCCCAATTATTAGTGCTTGAGTGTATCCCAAGTGTTCTCGCTAAACGCATTACCGATGCCGTCACCATTCCTACCATAGGTATTGGCGCTGGTAATGTAACGGATGGCCAAATACTGGTAATGCACGACTTAGTCGGTATTTCGGCAGGATACATTCCTAAATTCTCTAAAAACTTTTTACTGGAAACTGGCAACATGCCAGATGCAGTTAAAAAATATTGTTCAGACGTTAAAAGTGGCGCGTTTCCAAGCGCCGAACATGAGTTTAAATAATGCAGTCAATTACTGAAATTAAATCATTACGTAGTCAAATTAAAGCTTGGCGCCAAGCAGGTTTAAGCGTGGCTTTAGTGCCAACCATGGGCAACTTACACCGCGGCCACTTTTCATTGGTTGAAAAAGCAAAAACAATGGCCGATAAAGTGGTTGTGAGTATTTTTGTCAACCCAATGCAATTTGGTGCCAACGAAGATTTAGATAGCTACCCGCGTACATTAAACGAAGACAAACAAGGCTTAGCCGACTTAAACACCGATATTGTGTTTACCCCAAGCGTAGACACCATTTACCCAAATGGGCTTGGTGAGCAAAGCTTTGTAGATGTACCAGGCGTATCTATGGGGTATTGTGGCGGCACGCGCCCAGGACACTTTAGAGGCGTTGCCACAGTAGTGACTAAGTTATTTAATTTAGTACAACCAGATTATGCATGCTTTGGCGAAAAAGACTTTCAGCAGCTGCAAGTGATTAAAACCATGGTACGCGATTTATCAATTCCGGTTGAAATTGTTGGTGTACCGACCATGCGTGAAGTTTCAGGCCTAGCTATGAGCTCGCGAAATGGCTATTTATCTGCAGAGCAAAAAGCCACGGCTACCGCATTATTTAAAACACTAAACAGTTGCGCTGAGCAGCTCAAAGCAGGCAATACCGATTACAAAGCACTTGAGCAAAGCGCACAGCTTAGTTTAGAGCAAGCCGGCTTAAAGCCTGATTATTTTGAGATAGCTCAACGAGATACATTAAAAGCTGCTACACTTGATGATACACAACTTGTTATTTTAGCTGCCGCCTTTTTAGGCAATGTTAGATTAATCGACAACTTACAAGTTGAGATTTAACAAAAGCGCAGTTCAACGTTAAGGATAAGCATGCAAACATTTATTAAAACGAGTGCCCTCGCCCTTTCATTTTCATTGTTAGCAGCTTGCCAAAATCAAGTGAAAAACCCTGAGTTAAACCAATGCGCACAACAAAACTATCAGTGCGAAAATAGTTGCGATCAGCAATCGATTGACAAAGGTTTAAAACAGCAAGTGTGCTCTGCCAAATGTGTAGAGAGCTATAATCAGTGTAAAGCACAAGCGCAAAAGCTGACTGATCTGTAATCGCTTTTAGTAACTTAGTCTGTTTTACGCTTTAAAATTTTACACACAAAAAAACCGCTCATTGAGCGGTTTTTTTATTGGTTGGGCTTAAATTATAAACCTAACTTTTTAAGCTCTGCTTCTACTAACTTAGCAGATAGTGGTACGTAACCATCTTTTTCAACGATTTTTTGACCGTCTTTAGAAAGTACCATTTTTAAGAACTCAGCTTCAATTGGAGAAAGCGGCTTATTAGGGTGCTTGTTCACGTAAACGTATAAGAATCGAGAAAGTGGGTATTTACCTTTAGCAACATTATCAAGCGTTGCATCTACGTAGTTAGTGCCTTTTTTAGATAAAGGAACCGTACGTACACCCGACGTTTTGTAACCAATGCCTGAGTAACCAATCGCATTTAATGAAGATGAGATTGACTGTACAACAGAGGCTGAACCTGGTTGCTCATTTACGTTGTTACGGAAGTCACCTTTACACAGTGCTTTCTTTTTAAAGTAACCGTAAGTACCTGATACAGAGTTACGTCCGTATAATTGAATGTCTTTTGCAGCCCAGTCGCCCGTTAGGCCAACATCGCTCCAGCGGTTAACTTGCTCAGACGCACCACATTTACGAGTAGATGAAAAAATAGCATCTACTTGGTCAATACGTAAGCCTTCAATTGGGTTATCTTTGTGTACAAATACCGCTAATGCATCAATCGCTACACGCACTTCTGTAGGCTTGTAACCGTAGCGTTTTTCAAACGCTTCGATTTCTTTTGATTTCATTTTACGGCTCATAGGACCCATGTTAGAGGTGCCTTCGGTAAGCGCTGGTGGAGCAGTAGACGAACCTGCCGCTTGAATTTGAATATTTACATTTGGGTAAATACGTTTGTACTCTTCAGCCCAAAAAGTCATCATGTTAGCTAAAGTATCAGAGCCTACAGATGAAAAGTTACCTGAAACGCCGTTAATTTTTTGATATTCAGGAATTGCGTCGTCAAGAGCAACAGCCTGTGCAGATACTAATGTTGTAACAGCCACACCCATTGCGGCAACTAAGTTTTTAAATTTCATGCGGGGTTCTCCGATTTGTTCGTCCCATTTCCTAACTGCCGTCTACTGTAAAGTGAGTAGATGACAGTTACATTACTCTTAAATGACACTTTTATGACTTTGCTTTTTATTACCTTTAACTTGCTAAGTTAACAAGCTTATCCTTTGAAAAGTCGAAAGAAAAACACGAGCCTTTACCAAGCTCACTGCTTATATTTAATTTACTATCGTGACGTGTAAGCACATGTTTAGTAATTGCTAAGCCTAAACCGGAGCCACCGGTTGTGCGACTCCTTGCTTTATCTACGCGGTAAAAGCGCTCAGTTAAACGATTTATATGCTCTGGTGCAATACCATCGCCATTATCATTTACACTAAAGTGCGCAAGCCCCTCTTTACGCTGCCAGGTAACAACAATTTTCCCGCCCGCTTTAGTGTAATGTATAGCGTTAAACACTAAATTAGAAAACGCACTGCGTAGCTCATCTTCAGAGCCTTTAATATCAAGCTCATTATCTATATCAAAAATAAGCTCATGGCCTTTCTCTTGGTTTATAGATTCCGCTTCGGTTTTAATGTAGTTGAGCATTTGCGGCACATTAATGGCTTTGTCGTTGTCTTGCCTACGCGCCCCTTCAATACGCGAAAGTGATAAAAGCTGATTAACTAAGCTGTCCATACGCTTACATTGCTCAAGCATGGTATTTTGCGCTTTATTCCACATTGCAGGCGGTGGCATCATATCGCCATCCATCATCTCAAGGTAGCCAGTAACAACCGTAAGCGGCGTACGCAACTCATGCGATACATTGGCAACAAAGTCTTTGCGCATTTGCTCTAGCTGCTTTAGGCGTGTTACATCACGTACTACCACCATAAGCTGCGTGTTGGCATACGGCATTACCCTAAATTCAAGCACTTGGTCAACAATATGCCCGTTATCAAGCTCTAATGGCTCTTCAAATTCACCGCGCAGCATGTACTTGGCAAATTTAGGTTCGCGTATTAGGTTATCTAGGCGCTGGCCATGATCGGTCGGCCACTGTAGCCCCAATACTTTAAGTGCAAGTTGGTTACACCAAACAATGCTTAAATCACTTTGCAACACCACTACGGCATCGGGTACGGCTTCAGCTCCATCGCGAAAGCGACGAATTAAATCGGCCAGTTCATTGCGTTTTTTACGATTACGGTGCTGTAAATGATAAATGCCTTCAAATACTTGTTCCCACGCACCCTCGCCCTCTGGTGGGTTAAAGCTACGTTGATTTAAAAGCCAATCGCTTAAGCGATAAAGTTGATGATAATGCCAGACTAAAAGAGAAGAAGTGCCTAAAAATAAAAGCAAAAAAGGTGCACCAATAAGCACACCAACTAATAACAGGGGTAAAAAATAGATAAACAGACGTTTTACTAACGCCTGTTTATTAATAACTCGATACATACACTCACTTTACCTTTGAGTAGTAATTTATGCGTACTCACACCCTAGCTGCGGTACCTTATAATTTACTAGAAAAACGATAACCTGCACCACGTACTGTTTGTACTAAGCGATCATGCCCCAGCGGTGCAATAGCTTTGCGTAAACGACGTATGTGCACATCAACTGTACGGTCTTCTACGTACACATTAGTTCCCCAAACATGGTCAAGCAGTTGTTCACGGCTATAAACACGCTCTGGGTGAGTCATAAAAAAATGTAATAATCTAAATTCGGTTGGGCCCATATCAAGCTCGCTTCCCTCAGAGGTAACGCGGTGCGATATTGGGTCTAAACGCAAGCCATGTACTTCTATGGCTTCTTCTAATGAGGTAGGCGATACACGGCGAATAACCGCTTTAATACGAGCCATTAACTCTTTAGGAGAAAAAGGTTTAGTGACGTAGTCATCTGCCCCCACTTCTAGGCCGCGTACTTTGTCTTCTTCTTCGCCGCGGGCTGTAAGCATAATGATTGGAATTTGGCGTGTGTATTCACTTTGCTTAAATTGCTTAGCAATTTGAATACCGCTACCGCCTGGTAACATCCAATCGAGTAAAACCATATCTGGGTATGGTTCAACCATAGCTGCAATTGCAGAATCGTAATCTTCTGCTTCAATTGCTTGAAATCCATTTTGCTCTAAAACAAAAACTAACATCTCTCTGATAGGAGCTTCATCATCTACGACTAGTACTTTACGTGACATTCCAAATTATCTCTTACGCTATCGAATTAGTTTTCATTATTATGACTAAGTATGACATTTTTATGAAAGTGTAACGTGTAAATTAAAATCCTGGTAAAAAAAACACAAAATAGTGACAAAAAACCTCATTAACGTCATATTTTTAAAACTATTTTGCAAATTACGGTTAATCAAAACATATTTACAAAAAGATGACAGTTTTATTTCTGAGTAGATATTCATGGCGGGATCATTACTTTACTAACACAGTAAAAAAACCAGATACGAAACTGAGTTTGCACTGGAAGATGTCATTACGTGGTTAAAAATAGATCTGTTTTTTACTAAGCAGCCTATAAAAAGATCAGATTTTTACTAAGCCGATCGGGTTTGGGATCACGGTTATACTTAGTCAAACAACTAAGCATCTGATCTATTGTACAAATAAAAAACGATCTGATTGATTGAGCGCCTAACGTGGCGTAAATTTATGCGCTAGTTGGTAAATAAATGATCCGAATGCGGGGCGGTTAGTAAATCAGTGATCCCATTTTATTAAGTTGGTACAACAGTGATCCCAGTGCTTTGCGGTATAAAAAAACCAGCTGGATTACGCCAGCTGGTTTTTATAACGCTATTTATTAATCAAAGATCATTATTTAATTTGTGGGTCTAACTCACCACTTAAATATTTAAGGTGCATGTCATCAAGTGAAATTGGCTTAATTTTACCTGCTTGACCAGCTGTACCAAACGCGTTGTAACGCGCAACACAAATCTCTGTCATTGCTTTAGTTGCTTCTGCTAGGTATTTACGCGGATCGAAGTTAGATGGGTTAAGCGCCATATGACGGCGAATAGCACCGGTAGAGGCCAGGCGTAAATCGGTATCAATATTTACTTTACGTACACCGTATTTGATCCCTTCTACAATTTGCTCAACAGGTACGCCATACGTTTCAGGAATTTCGCCACCGTATTGATTTATGATCTCTAACCACTCTTGTGGTACAGACGACGATCCGTGCATTACTAAGTGCGTGTTCGGGATACGTGCGTGAATTTCTTTAATACGATCAATCGCTAAAATGTCATCTGTGGGTGGGCGCGTAAATTTGTACGCACCGTGCGATGTTCCACAAGCAATTGCCAAGGCATCAACATGGGTTTTATTTACAAAATCAGCGGCTTCTTCTGGGTCGGTAAGCATTTGATCAGTAGTTAGTTTACCTTCTGCGCCTACACCATCTTCTTCGCCCGCTTCACCGGTTTCAAGTGAGCCAAGTACACCTAGCTCGCCCTCTACCGATACGCCACAAGCATGTGCCATAGCCACGGTTTCGCGTGTTACTTCTACATTATATTCGTAGCTTGATGGGGTTTTTCCGTCAGTCATTAATGAGCCATCCATCATAACTGATGAAAAGCCAAGTTGAATTGAGCGTTGGCAAACACCGGGTGAGGTACCGTGATCTTGGTGCATTACTACTGGAATGTGCGGCCATTCTTCAACGGCTGCTAAAATCATGTGGCGGATAAATGGAGCACCAGCATAAGCACGTGCGCCTGCTGATCCTTGAACAATTACTGGGCTGTTTGTTTTATCAGCCGCTTCCATTATTGCGCGCATTTGCTCTTGGTTATTCACGTTAAAGGCTGGAACGCCGTAACCGTGTTCAGCTGCATGATCTAAAAGTTGTCGCATACTGATTAAAGCCATTGGGTATTCTCCAATTTATCGACAGCAGTCTCCTGCCATCTAGTTTGAACGGATATGTTAGTTTGACGCAATCACTGCGCCACAAAATAAAGCAATTTACACTGCTTAGTTTTGTCTTAATTAACTATTAAATAAGGGTGAGAGGTATTTAATAATTAATCGTTGGTGAGGGTTTCCCCTCACCTAATGCGGCTAAAAATTTATTATTTAGCGCGCGACTCTAGCATTTCTACTGCTGGAAGTTTTTTGCCTTCTAAAAACTCTAAGAACGCACCACCACCGGTAGAAATGTAAGATACTTTATCGGCAATGCCGTATTTATCAATTGCCGCTAAAGTGTCACCACCGCCTGCAATCGAAAACGCATTAGAGTTAGCAATTGCCTGAGCAATAGCACGTGTACCATTACCAAACTGATCAAACTCAAATACGCCAACTGGGCCATTCCATACAACAGTACCGGCGTTTGCAATAATTTTTGCAAGCTGGCTGGCTGTATCAGGGCCAATATCAAAAATCATGTCATCGCTTGTTACTTCGCTTACATCTTTAAGCGTAGCGACTGCAGAGTCTGAAAATTCATTACCTACTACAACATCAGTCGGTACCGGAATTTCACCATCGTTTGCTTTAGCTGCTGCACATAAACGATTTGCTTCATCCATTAAATCAGCTTCATAAAGTGATTTACCAACCGGATGACCCGCAGCAGCAATAAAGGTATTAGCAATACCGCCACCTGTTACAAGCTGATCTACAATCGTTGAAAGCGAGTCTAAAACGGTTAATTTAGTTGAGACTTTAGAACCACCTACAATGGCCACCAATGGACGTGCTGGGTTATCTAGTGCTTTACCTAGTGCTTCAAGTTCTGCTGATAATAACGGGCCAGCACAGGCAACATCTGCAAATAAGCCAACGCCATGAGTAGACGCTTGTGCGCGGTGAGCGGTGCCAAATGCATCCATTACATACACATCACACAGGGCAGCAAGTTGTTTTGATAAGGCTTCGTCGTTTTTCTTCTCGCCTTTATTAAATCGTACGTTTTCAAATACAACTACTTCGTTATCGGCAACTTCAACGCCGTTTAGGTAGTCTTTTTCAAGGCGTACATTTTGCTCAAGTGCATCGTTTAGGTAATCGGCTACAGGGGCAAGTGAAAATTCGTCATCGTACTCGCCTTCCGTAGGGCGACCAAGGTGCGACATAACCATTACTTTAGCGCCTTTTTCAAGAGCTAGCTTAATAGTAGGCAGTGCAGCACGAATACGTGCATCTGAGGTCACTTTACCTGCTTTAACTGGTACATTTAAATCTTCACGAATTAATACGCGCTTGCCGTTTAAATCTAAATCTGCCATTTTTATGACCGACATAACATCTCCTTAGTTAACGATACTTGAACCTGAAAAATAAATTTTAAAATTATTATAAAATGCTTACTGAGCCATCATCGCACGTGCTGTATCTAGCATGCGATTGGCAAAACCCCATTCGTTATCACACCAAACAAGTAACTTTATCAGGCGTTTGTGACTAACACGTGTCTGCGTGCCATCAATAATACAAGAATGTGGGTCGTGATTAAAATCAACCGATACTAATGGCTCTTCGGTGTAACTTAAAATACCTTCTAAGCGGTCTTTAGCTTGGGCTTTAAGTGCCGTATTTACCGCCTTTAAATCTACATCGGCATTTACTGTAACACTTAAATCCATTGCCGTTACGTTAATTGTCGGCACGCGAACCGCAATGGCTTCAAAGCGCCCTTCAAATTTGGGTAAAATGCGGTCTATTCCTCGTGCTAATTTTGTATCAACTGGAATAATAGACTGACTCGCAGCGCGGGTACGACGTAAATCATGATGGTACGCATCAATCACTTGCTGATCGTTCATCGACGCGTGAATAGTGGTAATAGCGCCCGATTCAATGCCAAACGCATCATCTAGCACTTTAATAACAGGCACCACACAGTTTGTAGTACATGAGCCGTTAGATACTATAGTGTGCTCGCGTTTGAGCTCATCATCGTTAATGCCATACACAATGGTGGCATCTACATCGTTATCAGCTGGGTGCGAAAACAACACCTTTTTAGCACCCGCAGTAATGTGTAATTGTGCATGCTCGCGCGAGTGATAAACACCGGTACATTCAAGTACTACATCTACATCAAGGGTTTGCCAAGGTAATTCTACTGGGTTTTCTTCACAAAATAGTGCAATGGTATCGCCTGCAACGCTAATGGTGTCTTCACCAAGTTTTACAGGAAAAGAAAAACGACCGTGGGACGTATCGTATTTTAATAAATGAGCAATAGCTTCAGGGTCAGCAAGTTCGTTAATCGCAACAATTTTTATCTCGTCGCTCAAACCTGACTCGTACAACGCGCGGACAATATTTCGACCAATACGACCAAAACCATTAATTGCAAGTTTGATTGCCATGAAATATAAAATCCACTCTCTTTACGTGCAGACAAAGGCATCGATGCCTTTTAGATGGCTGTATTGTAATCGACCTTGAACATTATTATAAGAGGGAGCGATTAGAAACTTTAAATTAATAAACCTTTTAATATCAATATTAATAAGCAAAATTAGTTAACAGCATTTATATCCTTCTAATTAAACAATAAAAGTCTTAGTCCTTTAGTCTAATTTATAGAATTAACATTGAATTTTAATCTAATGGGGTTATGTTATTAAACATCAAAAAATTTACCTTTTCTTAAAAGTAAATTATCAAATAAAAGATCATTTATCTAAACTTTAGGTTAGAAAATAAAATGACAACACACACAAAAATTATCATTGCAGATGATCACCCGCTGTTTAGACAGGCATTGTCACTAATGCTTACCTCAAGCTTTACTGACTCTTCATTGCTTGAGGCTCAAACCATTGCAGAGCTAGAACAAGCACTCATTGATACACCCGACATCGACCTTATTTTATTAGATTTAGATATACCCGGTGCGGAGGGGTTTAATACACTAAATAGCATTCGCCTTAAATACCCACATATCGCGGTAGTAGTTATCTCTGGGTTTGAAGAGTCAGAAACAATCAATAAGGCAGTAGAATTTGGGGCTGCTGGTTTTATACCTAAATCCACTCCCGTTAACGACATGGTAGCTGCACTTAATAGCATTATTAATGGTGAGCTTTGGGTTCCCGCTTATGCATTAAAACAAGGTGCCCAGCAAGATAAAGAAGAAAGTAAAATTTCAACTCTCACTAATCAACAACGAAAAATACTCTTTATGCTGGCTGATGGACTACTCAATAAACAAATTGCGTATGACCTAAACCTGTCTGAATCGACAATAAAGAGCCATGTGAGTACTATATTTTTAAAGCTGGGTGTTAAAAACCGTACTCAAGCCGTTATTTTGCTAAACCATCATAAGCATGAACATGACTTTTTTACTCACAACACACCTTAAAGAAATGTATCGGATATATAATTTTTTTCTAATCGCTTAGTTAAAAGAGAGCTCATCAGCGCTCTTAACGCAATAGGTTTAACTATTTTACGCAAATATCCGATATCAGCATTCTGCGCCTGTTTTTGCACTGACTCATCCATAGTGGCTGTAATGAGAATTGCAGGTAATGGATACCGGCTTACTGCACGTATAGCTTGAATCAGCTCAATACCATTGTAAAAACGAACGTGAGAAGGGCTGTGTTTTTGGGCCCCGAGTAATCCCGTGCTCGTTTGTGAATCACATGCGGGTATAGCTTCATCTGTTAGCTGATAATCAACCAGTAATATATCAATATCTTCCTCGTGGCTTTTGTAAATAGACATAGCTTGTTGAGCATTTGAGGCTATTAGCACATTACACTTCCATGCTGATAGTAAATCCTTCATACCAGCCGTCACGCTTTCCTCATTGTCTATACACAGCACACACACGCCTTGTAAGTTGTTACTCGCCTGTATAGGATTAGGAGGAGCTAGCTTAGCTACAGACGCTAGAGGTACTTCTACACTAAACGTACTGCCACAATTTAATTTTGAGAGCAGCCCAAGCTTATGGTCAAGTATTTCAGCGAGACTTTTAGCAATATTTAGGCCTAAACCAAGCCCTTTCGGCCCCACTAGCTTGGTTGATAATTGTGTAAACTGCTCAAACACTTGCTGTTGTTTTTCGTGTGGGATCCCGGGGCCATTATCAATTACTTGTATGCACAGGTTTTGCCCTTTCCTGCGACTACCTAATAATACTTTTCCAACGTGTGCATAACGAAAAGCATTACTTAAAAAGTTTTGTACAATTCGGGCAAGTAAAGTTAAGTCACTTTTTATATACAACTTACTCGAAGCACATCTAAAATCTATCGCGTAATCATGCGTTAAAGCTGAAAACTCAAGCTTTAACATAGAGAATAGTTTTTCAATTGGAAATACACTGATATCAGGGGTTATATTACCGCTTTCAATACGTGCTATTTCGTTTAAATCAAGTAAAAGGTTATTAGCAATCTCTAACGAGTTATCTATTTGCTTAATTTGCATGCGCTCTTGATCAGAAACTTTGGCGCTTAAACTCACCGAAGATGAAAACAAACGAGCAGCAGAAAGAGGCTGTAATAAATCGTGGCTACATGCTCTTAAGTATTGGCTTTTTTTAAGGTGGGCTTGCTCTGCTTTTAGTTGTGCTGCAACAAGTTCTTGATTCGCTTTTTCGAGCTCAACATTCGCTTGCTCTAACTCTTTTGTTCGTGCCAAAACGCGGCTTTCTAAATCTGTGTTTTCTTCTTTTAAGTATTTCTCGGCTTTCCTAAACTCTGTTATATCTGTAAATATCATTACAAAGCCCCCGCCTGGGATCGGGTTTCCTTCAATATTAATAATTTTGTCATTAAGTAAACGCCGCTCAGACTGATGCCTGCTACCTGCTTTTAAATACTCTAAACGTTTATTTACTTGAGCTTCAATATCACACACATAACGCTTTTGATTAGTAAGGTTGTATCTAATAAGTTCACTTATAGGGCAACCAATATAAATAAAATCTTTTGGGTAATTAAAAATATCTAGATATTGCTTATTCCAAGCCACTAAATTTAAGTCGCCATCAATCACTGATATGCCTTCACTTGTATTTTCAATTGCGCCTTGCAGTACTGAGCGACTAAACTCAAGCTGCTGAGTAGAATTGTCTTCTACAATTTTTGCCACTTGGTCAAAAGCCATATCGCGCCCACCTAAACCAAAAGACAATACTAGTTTAGCTGAAGCTGCTCCAAGTACTGGTGCCAAAGTATTCTCAGCATGAAACAGTAATGCTTCATTGTAGGTTTTATGCTTTTTATCTTTGTGCAGTAAGTTGAATTGAGCAAAGCATTCTTTTGACTTTTCAAAACCAATAAAGCGGGCTAAAAGCAATTCGAGTTCACTTATATCTACCTTGGGTTGCTTAGGAAAATGCCGATGATAATTTTTACCTTTATCGTAAAAAAACTTACTTTGCATTTCTTCGCGGATGTTTTGTCGAGTCAACAATGACACTATAAACAATACACTTATATTTAGGCTTAAACCTATTAGGGTCATTACCGTAGTTTTAGGCCAAGTCGTATTACTAAATAAGTGTTCGTAAAAACCAAGCTGTGGGAGTAAATTGCCAAATCCCCAAATTACAAAACCACAACTTATCCCCCAAAACACGCCCTTTTGCGTGGCCCTTGGCCAAAAAAAAGCAGCAACTAATGCAGGTCCAATTTGCGCAATAGCGCCAAAGGCAATTTCACCTAATGAAGATAACGCGCCAGGAGGAGAAATAAGTAACATCCCCAGGCTCAATGCTATTACAACAACGACTAGCCCCTTACGAATAAATAAAAGCCGTGATTGAAAATGCAAATAGTCATGGTTTTTTCTAGGTGAAAATTTAAATATAAGTGGGAAAACAATTTCATTGCTCAACATCGTACTCAACGCTATGGTAGATACAATAACCATGGAACTTGCTGCAGAAACAGCCCCTAAAAACGCAAATAACGACAACCACACCTGCCCATAATAGGCGGGTAAAAATAATACATAAGCGTCTGCATTTAGTGACTCGGCATAATTTAACGTGCCAGCTAAACCTATAGGCCCTGCAAAAAATGCAAATACTAAAATGTAAGCAGGTAACAACCAACGCGCTAAGCTACTTGTTTTTCTATCTTTTATTTCAACAAACATTACTTGAAACTGGCGCGGTAAACATAAGCAAGCAGACATAACAATGAATAGTAAACCAAACATACCCACCAAATTACTTGGCTCAAATTGCTGCGCTAATGAAACATGCCCTTTTGACTTTTCTAAAATTTCTAAAGGTGAGTCATAAATTACAAACGATACAAAAAGCCCCACAAGTAAAAATGCAATCAGTTTAACGGCTGACTCAAATGCAATAGCTATCATCACTCCAGGGTGGCGCTCAGTTACATCAATGGTTCTGATCCCAAAAATAATTGTAAAGCCAGTTAAAATAACACTAACAATTAAACCTAGCTGCCATACTGGCAGATCCTGACTTTCTTGTAAGATAATATATGAGTCAATAATTGCTTTAAGTTGAAGGGCTATATAGGGCAAGGTGCCTATTAAAGCGACTAATGTAATAATGAGTGCCAAGCTTTGTGACTTGCCAAAACGGGCTGAGAGTAAATCTGCTATTGAGTTTGTTTTTAGTTGCAGACTCGTTTTTATAATTCGCTGTATAAAAGGCCAAGCAAATATAAACAGTAAAATAGGGGCTAAATAAACAGGAATATAATTAAAGGATCCACTGGCGGCTTGTGCGGATGTGCCTAAAAAACCCCACGATGTACAGTATACGCCCAGTGATAGCGCATAAATAATAGCATGCTGCTTAGCAACTAATTTATGACGATACTTCCCGCCTAAAAAAGCGATTAAAAATAGTAAGCTTATATAGCCGATGCTTACACTTATTAGCAACCAGTTAGAGAACATAATGAGCTTCTTATGCGTGCTATTTAGCACGTTTTTTATTATTAGTAGAAGTAGAATTTACCCTTTTTATAACCTGAATTTAACCATATAGCACCCAACTAAAGAACTAGACTAAAGGACTAAACGCTAGGTGCTAAGTCTTATTACTAATTGTTGCTTTGTTCGGTTTACTTACTATTAGCTGAACAACTAATACAAGGGAATAAGCTAGATGTTCGATTCAAAATATAAAAAACTACTCTTGGCATCTTCGTTACTAACTGCAAGTTCAGCCGCTTTTGCCGGCTACGAAATTAAACTAACTGAAAACGATAAACTCACATTTGGTGGTTATATAAAAATAGACTCTCGTTATGTTGATGGCGATGTAGCTTATCGTGATTTTTGGATTGGGGATGGTACAGCGCTTGAAGAAGACGCCTCTCAGTTTAAAATTTTTGCCAATGAAACCCGTTTCAACACCAAGTATGTCCATGGCGATGTTACCGGCTTTATTGAAATGGATTTTAACGGTGGTGGTGGTAACGAAATAATATCGAACTCTGCTAACCCGCGTATACGTCACGCTTTTATAAACTATCAAGACCTCACTGTTGGCCAAACGTGGTCAACGTTTATGAATACCAGTGCAATTCCAGAAGCAGCCGATTTTGCAGGTGCTACCACAGGCCTGGTGTTTATTCGCCAAGGGCAAGTACGTTATAACATGGGTAATTTTCAACTATCGCTAGAAAACCCAGAAACATGGGGCGGCGATACCTCTAACGACAAACTTCCCGATTTAGTCGCTCGCTATAACTTCAAAGATGATTGGGGCAACGTATCAGTATCAGCCCTTGCGCGTCAGCTTAACACTCTCTCAGGTGAACAAGAATCTGCTTTTGGTATGTCTGTGGCAGGTTTAGTTAAAACAACTGGCAAAGATGATTTACGCTTTCAATTTCACAAAGGTGAGCTTGGGCGCTATGTCGGCGCTGCCGCTGCAAAAGATGTATACGATAACGAAGTTGAAGATCTCACTTCGGTACTCATAGCATACCGCCACTTTTGGACAGATACACTTCGTTCAAGCGTACTCTACGGAAAAGTTGAAGGTGATGTGTCTGAGCGCGAACGTACTCAATGGGGCGTTAACGTATTTCAAAATTTAACCAAGGATTTAGTGGTGGGTTTTGAAGTAGGTAACTTCTGTATGGATGAACAAGATAAAGACTCTAACTACGTTCAAGCCACATTGAGATTTGCACTTTAAGCCACTCTACCTCTAATGCTTAGCACCGCGTAACACTCCCAACCAATGTTGCGTTTGGGAGGAGAATACTCTCCTCCCCTTTTTACATTAGAGACAATCAATCCGAAAAATTTGGAGAGCAGCAATGACAGCTTCAATACTTAATGTAGAAAACATATCACTTGCTTTTGGTGGGGTTAAAGCCTTAACCGATGTGAGCTTTTCTGTAAAAGAAGGGTCTGTTTTTTCGATTATTGGCCCTAATGGGGCCGGTAAAACCTCAATGTTAAATTGTATTTCAGGACGCTACACCCCTAATAGCGGTAACATTTTTTTTAATAATAAAAACGTAACAAGTTTGCAGCCAAACGACCGCGCCGATTTAGGCATGGGCCGAACATTTCAAAACCTCGCGTTATTCGGTCATATGTCAGTATTAGACAATATTATGGTTGGCCGTCACCACTTATTAAAAAACAATTGGCTAACGGGTCCATTATATTGGGCATCAGGTGCGCAAAAAGAAGAACTTGAGCACAGACGAAAAGTTGAAGAAGTCATCGACTTTTTAGAAATATCACACATCCGCAAATCTATAGCAGGCACCCTGTCTTATGGTTTACGCAAACGCGTAGAGCTTGCAAGGGCAATGGCCCTCAATCCTAAACTTATTTTACTCGACGAGCCTATGGCAGGCATGAACCTAGAAGAAAAAGAAGACATGGCTAGGTACATTCTTGACCTTAATGAAGAGTTTGGGATCACCGTCGTCATGATTGAACACGACATGGGCGTGGTGATGGATATTTCACATGAAGTAATGGTTTTAGATTTTGGCAAAAACTTAATTTGTGCCAAACCAGAGCAAGTAATGGCAGACCCATACGTAAAACGTGCCTACTTAGGACTCGAAGAAGCCGATAGCGAACCTGAAGAAGTTACCACATTAGAGGAAGTAAGCTAATGACTCACCATGATTCAATTAATGATTTTGAAATGGCCGAACTCAATACCTTTCCTAAAATATTACAGTTTAATGCCCAGCAATGGCCCCATGAAACAGCCATGCGAGAAAAAGAGTTTGGTATATGGAATGAATTTACATGGGAAGATTATAACAACCGAGTGAAGTGGCTCACGCTTGCATTGCTAGATAAAGGTGTAAATAAAGGTGATGCAATTGCCTTGCTTGGTGATAATCGCCCAGAATGGGTATGGGGAGAAGTAGCTGCACACGCAATGCGATGCCACTCTTTAGGTATTTATCAAGATTCAATGCATGAGGAAGTGGCCTACTTACTCCAAAGTAGTCATGCCACGGTTGTAATAGCTGAAGATGAAGAACAGTGCGATAAATTACTCGAACTAGGCGATGAAATTTCACACGTAAAATTAATTGTTTACTGCGACCCTAGAGGCATGCGCAAATACAACGATGAACGCTTAATTGACGTAAATTCACTGTATACACTTGGCCAAACCATAGATAACAGTGAACCCAATCGCTACCCACAACTAATTGAAGCAACCTCCCCAAATGACATAGCAATTTACTGCACCACATCAGGCACTACTTCAAAGCCTAAAATAGCACTACTCAACGGTGGTAATTTTGTTAAACATTGCAGCGCTTACTTAAGAGCCGATCCACGCCAGCCAGGCGATAATTACGTATCTGTATTACCTCTGCCTTGGATAATGGAGCAAGTTTATGCTGTTGGCCAAGCGCTTATTGCACGTCAAATAGTTAACTTTGTTGAAGAGCAACAAACATTAATGTCTGATCTTAGAGAAATAGGTCCAAGCTTTGTATTACTCGCCCCACGAGTATGGGAAGGAATATTAGCGGATGTTCAAGCTCGGATGATGGACTCAACTCCACTAAAAAGAAAACTATTTTCTTTTGCCATGAGCATTGCCGAAAAGAGCCAGCTTAAAGGAAAAAAATCGTGGTTTGCAGAGCTTATTTTAATGAGAGCGCTTAGAGACAGACTCGGCTTTTCATATTTAAAATCAGCAGCAACAGGAGGAGCCGCAATGGGCCCAGACACGTTTAGGTTTTTTCAAACCATTGGGGTGCCGTTAAGGCAACTTTATGGGCAAACTGAAATGTGTGGTGCTTATACAATCCATCATCAAAATGATGTAGATTACGATAGTGTTGGCTTTGCATTCGATAACGCAAAAATTAAGGTTATTAACGAGGATGAAGCCGGTGTTGGCGAAATCGTTGCAAAAACAGTGGGTATGTTTACCGGCTATCTTAATAACCAAGACGCATACAATGAAGATGTTAAAGATGGATGGATGCACACAGGCGATGCTGGCTACTTTAAGCCTTCAGGGCATTTGGTTGTTATTGATCGGATAAAAGATTTAGCATGTACAAGTAACGGCGTTCAATACTCACCGCAATACATTGAGAATAAATTGAAGTTTTCGTCATTTATTGGCGAAGCCGTCATATTAGGTAAAAACAAACCTTATTTATCAGCCATCATTTGTATTCGTTTTAGCATCGTTGCTAAATGGGCAGAACAACACGGTTACTCTTTCACAAATTACACTAATTTATCTACCCACCCTGAAGTTTACAAAAAGCTCAGTGAAGAAATACAACGTGTTAATGAAACGCTCCCTGACGCTCAAAAAATACATAAGTTTTTACTACTTTATAAAGAGCTTGATGCTGATGATGGAGAGCTTACACGTACTCGTAAAGTAAGACGCAGCGTTATTGCCCAAAAGTATGGCGATATCATAGATGCGATATACCAAAATCAAAATATAGTTGATATTGATACCGTTGTTGTATTTCAAGATGGCACTAAAACACGCATTCAAACTCAACTTAAAATCCAACCTCTTATTAATACTCCCACAGTCCCCCCCGTGGACAACACTCAGTCTGAAGCACAACGGAGAGCATCATGAACTTTGAATTACTCATTCAGTTAATCATTAATGGGCTTATTGTAGGCTTATTGTATGGCGTCGTCGGTATGTGTTTTGTTTTAGTTTATAAGTCGACACAAATCGTAAATTTTGCGCAGGGCGAATTTTTACTTGTCGGTGCCTGGGTTTGTTGGAGCGTACTTATTTACTTAGAGCTCCCCTTTATTGTTGGCTTTTTGCTCACAATGGCGTTTATGGCGGCCTTTGGTATTTTGATTCAGATGATTGTTTTACGCCCTATGATTGGCGAGCCAATTATTTCAGTCATTATGGTGACAATTGGATTATCTATTTTTTTCCAAGCGTTGATGAAGTGGATATTTGGTGTATCTGCTCAAAGTTACCCCCAAGTATTTGATGCTCAAAGTATTCAAATTTTTGGTCTAAATATAGAGTCAGCCTACTTAATGAGTACTGTTATAGCCCTAATTATTATGGTCGCATTTTACCTCTTTTTTAAACATTCAAAATATGGCCTCGCTATGCGTGCCACTGCATTCAATCAGCAAATTGCACAAAGCTTAGGTATTTCCGTTAAACAAGTGTTTGCTATGAGCTGGGGCATAGCAGCAACAGTATCAGCAACAGCCGGTATTGTAATAGGCATGGTTAACGGGGTTTCAAGCTCTCTATCAATGATGGGAATTAAAGTGTTCCCAGCCGTTATTTTAGGCGGCCTCGACTCGATTGTCGGTGCAATTGTGGGTGGCTTAACAATTGGAGTGCTAGAAAACTTAGCTGAGTTTTTTGATAGCCAATACCTTCATGTAGGAAACATGTACGACATAGCGCCATTTTACGTCCTTCTCATCATACTTTGGTTTAAACCTTACGGTTTATTTGGGACTAAAGATATTGAACGAATTTAATAGCTTACATTTAGCGGCGCGCTGTAAAAATACAGCGCAATGCGCTTATACATAAATTATAAAAATTAGGATCTTTTTATGTCTAGCTTAACTATGCGCCTATGTGGCGACTTTAGAACCAGTTACAAACAAGACAATACTATTTACGAAACTAAAACTATTCGTAATGTAGCTATTATTGCTATTGCACTACTATGCTGCGCACCATTTTTGGTCGATGCATACTTTTTAACGCTGTTTATTCAAATTTCATATTTAGGAATTGCGGCACTAGGACTTAATATTTTAGTCGGTTATACGGGGCAGATATCGCTAGGCCATGGCGCATTTTTTGGCTTTGGTGCGTTTGCCTCAGCCTGGCTGAATATGTCCTTTGGGATCCCTGTTTTATTGTGTATCCCTATCGCAGGATTTTTAACCATGTTGGTAGGCATGTTATTTGGCCTTCCCGCTTCACGTATTAAAGGGCTTTACTTAGCAATTGCCACTTTAGCTGCCCAATTTATTCTCGAAGATTTTTTTGCACGCGCCCAGTGGTTTACTGGTGGTTCAGCCGGTTCATCTGCTGACCCAGTCTCTATTTTTGGCTTTGTGTTTAATACTGACCGCAGCTTTTTTTACATTGCATTATTTGCCCTTGTTTTTATGTATATCTGGGGATGTAACTTAATGCGCAGCCGAGAAGGCCGCGCCTTTATTGCAGTAAGAGATCACTACCTATCAGCAGAAATTATGGGAATAAAACTTAACAAGTACCGTTTGCTGTCATTTGGGGTTTCATCTTTCTATGCGGGTATCGGCGGTGCGTTATACGCGCATTACCTAGGATACGTTTCAGCTGAAGGGTTTACATTATTCATGTCAATCCAATTTCTAGCGATGATCATCATCGGTGGCTTAGGTTCTATTAAGGGCACCCTTATGGGCGTTGTATTTATGGTGTTTTTACCTGAAGTGTTAGAAAGCGGCGTTGGATTAATGAAAATGACTGATTGGGGCAATATTCCTATGGTGGTTGATGGCCTTGCTTACATTAAAGAAATGGCTATAGGCCTAGTTATTATTTTATTTTTAATTTTTGAGCCTGAAGGTATGGCGCATCGCTGGGCACAAATTAAAAACTATTGGAAATTTTACCCGTTTTCTTACTAACAAATTACACGACAACAACAAGCTCATTGGCATCACAGCCAAAAAATGAAAAAGGAAATTATCATGCACAATAGATTAAAATTAAGTTCTGTATTTGTATGTTGCTCATTAGCTATGAGTAACCATGTTATTGCTCAAGACTCTGTGTTTGTAGGTCACTTAGCTGATATGTCAGGACCTACCGCATTTGTCGGGAAAAACTATGCTGACGGAGTTCGTGATTCGCTCGCTTACATTAATGAAAATGGTGGTATAAGCGGCACCCGATTAGAATCTGAAACTATCGATTACGCCTATAAAGTACCACAGGCCATCGCCTCTTATAAAAAGTGGTATTCGCGTAAAAAAATGGTCGCAATGCAAGGTTGGGGTACCGCTGATACAGAAGCGCTAATTTCGTTTGTAGCCAGAGACAAAGTCCCTGTATTTTCAGCATCTTATTCTGGACATTTAACAGACCCGACTGGCAAAAACCCTCACACTAAAAAACCAGCGCCTTATAACTTTTTTTATGGCGCTTCGTACTCAGATTCTTGCCGTGGACTTGTTCAATGGGCGGCCGAAGATTGGAAAAAAAAGGGAGGTAAAGGTAACCCAAAATTTACTCACCTTGGTGCCAACCATCCATTTCCTAATGCACCAAAAGAAGCATGTGCAGAATACGCAACTGAGTTAGGTTTTGATGTACAACCTGCAATTGTAATTTCGATGAAACCAGGTGATTTTAAAGCGCAGTGCTTAAGTTTAAAAAGCTCAGGTTCTAATTACGGTTACATTGGTAACTTAGGTGGCTCAGTACTTTCATTAGTTAAGTCATGTAACACCGTCGGAACCGATATTCAATTTATGTCAAATATATGGGGCGGCGATAAAAAAATATTCAACGCAGCCGGTGAAGGCATTAAAGATTACATTTTTCCTACAATGACCCCTTTTTGGGAAGATCAAGCGCCAGGCATGAAATTGGTCAGAGAAATATCTAAGCAATCAGATCCATCAGGACAAGTGCAGCGTGTACACCATTATATTCGCGGTGTTTGCTCAACATTTTACATGAAAGAAGCAATGGAGTGGGCAAAAGAAAACGGTGGTATAACTGGCGAAAATATTAAAAAGGGAATGTACGTGAAAAAGAACTGGGTGCCTAAAGGCCTTGAAGGTGTGTGTTTAGCTGCTAACTGGAGTAAAGATGATCACCGTGGCGTAAACCAAGTAAACATATACAAAGGCAATTACAACAAAGGTAATGTAACTGCTGAAAAAGTATCGGTAGTAACACTTGAACGCCGTGACGATTGGTTAGGCTACTAATAAATATAAAAATTGGTTGCAAATATCACTAAAGCTCTTTGCAACCAACCTACAAGACTAAATAATTACGGAGTGTGTATGTCATCAGCAGCAAAAAAATTAGAACCCGCCTCACCCATCTTAACCGTAAATAATATAGAAGTTGTATACGATGAAGTTATTCAGGTTCTCAGGGGAGTTAGCTTAGATGTCCCAGAGGGAGAGATTGTTACTTTATTAGGCCCAAATGGAGCAGGTAAATCAACAACACTAAAAGCGATTTCAGGGTTACTTAAAACCGAAAACGGTGAAGTAACTAAAGGTGATATTACTTTTATGGGCGAGCGCATAGATTCTAAAAATGCAGAAGATGTAGTGCGCAGTGGGTTATTTCAGGTAATGGAGGGGCGTCGTATTATCGAAGATATGACGTCTTTAGAAAACTTAAAGCTAGGTGCATTTACCCGAAAGGATTCGCAAATAAACCAAGATATTGAGATGGTTTACCACTACTTTCCGCGTTTGAAAGAGCGAACAGGTTTAGCCGGCTATTTATCTGGCGGTGAACAACAAATGCTAGCAATAGGTCGCGCATTAATGGCGAGGCCAAAGATGATTTGCCTAGATGAGCCATCAATGGGCCTATCGCCTCTACTTGTTAAAGAAGTATTCGCGATAATAAAAAAAATAAATGAAGAGCAAGGCATCACTATGTTTTTAGTAGAGCAAAACGCTAATTACGCGCTACGCGCAGCTAATTATGGCTACATTATGGAGTCGGGAAAAGTGGTATTAGACGGAACACAAGAGCAGCTCATGAATAACGAGGATGTTAAAGAGTTTTACTTAGGAGGTGGTAACGAAGACCGTAAAAGCTTCAAAGATTTAAAGTCTTATAAACGCAGAAAGCGCTGGCTGTAATAAAAACAGTTTAAATAAATTTACTTTTTAGCATGACTTCGGAGCCCCTTATGGCTAACTTATTTAACCCAAAAGAAAGCCAATCGCATATAAGCCGAGAACACGATTTATTTGCAAAATTACCTGGCTTTATTTCATATGCAAAGCAAAACAGTCCTTATTACAAAAATATATTAGCCGATATTACTGCGGATAATATAACTAATCGGGAACAATTAGCCACACTGCCCATAACCAGAAAATCATCACTCATTAGCTTACAAAAAACAGCTCCGCCTTTAGCGGGGTTAAACTCAGAACAAGGACATATTAGTCGGCTGTTTCAATCGCCCGGCCCTATTAACGACCCCGAAAACTGTGAAAATGACTGGTGGAGAATGGGCCAAGCATTTTATGCAGCTGGATTTAGAGAGCACGATAAAGTGCAAAACTGCCTGTCGTACCATTTAACGCCTGGTGGGTTCATACTCGATTCCGGTGCTCGCGCCTGTGGGTGTATTGTAATACCTGCAGGGCCAGGTCAAACCGAACAACAGCTCGACACCATTGAAGGGTTGAAACCTCAAGGCTACTGTGGAACCCCCTCTTTTTTAAAAATTTTATTAAACAAAGCTCAGCAACAAAAGCGAGATATAAGCAGTATTACTAAAGCATTAGTTACCGGTGAGGCTTTACCTAAAGCACTACGCGATGAGTTTACAGCAGCTGGTATTAATACATTACAAGCTTATGCCAGCGCAGATGTAGGCTTAATAGCTTACGAAAGCATTGTAGATGACGGTTTAATTATAGCTGAAGAGCTTATAGTCGAAATTGTTCGCCCTGGCAGTTTAGAGCCAGTAGCCGATGACGAGGTTGGTGAAGTCGTTGTAACCAGCTTTAACCATGACTACCCGTTAATCCGCTTTGCTACAGGTGACTTATCTGCTATTAAATCAGGGCAAAGCAGATGTGGGCGTACAAATTTACGCATAAAAGGCTGGATGGGCCGAGCAGATCAAACAACTAAAATTAAAGGTATGTTTGTTCATCCCGAGCAAGTAGAGCGCGTTAGATTGAGTGTTAGTGGCATTGCTAAAGTCAGATTGGAAGTCACCAACGAAAGTCATAATGATAAAATGCACCTTTTATGCGAAATCAATAAAGATACCAATAATAAAGATACAACTACACTACAAAACGAACTAGCAAAAAACTTAAAAATATATACTAAGTTAAGTGGTAGTGTTGAGCTTGTGAGCCCAGGCACGTTAAACGATGACGGCAAAGTAATTAATGACCTAAGAGCTACTTCTTAGTCTTATTTTCAACAAGGCTTTGAGCTTGCTAATTAAGCACCTGCTTCAGCAATTTAAAGCCTATACCTCTAAAAGGCAATATATGACTGAAACCGCTTTTCAAGACTGCTACATACAAAGCCTAATCCATTGTTATGGGTGTGGAAAAAATAACCCTGAAGGGCATCAGCTAAAGAGCTATTGGTTAGATAACTATGAGGGTAGTAAAACAATAGCTCAATTTACACCTAAACCTTACCACACGGCTATTCCTGGGTTTGTGTATGGCGGTTTATTGGCTTCCCTTATTGATTGCCATGGCACCGGGAGTGCCGCTGCTATAGTTCATTATAAAAATGATTTAGCTATTGGCAGCGACCCATCAGTGCGCTTTGTTACAGCGGCCTTGAATATTAATTATTTAGCGCCCACACCTATAAATAAACAACTAGAACTAATAGGCGAATTTAGACACATAAAAGATAATAAAGTGATTGTTGATATTACTGTATCTGCAAATAACATAATGTGCGCAAAAGGTGAAGTGATCGCTGTTAAAATGTCAGCCACATTTTTATAAGAAAAATTAGAAGTTTTTAGGCATAAAGCGAGCTTGCGTTATTGCTTACTGTAGTGCTTTTAAAGCATTAATTATATCTTGTGGCTCTGAGCGGGTGCGGTAATCAACATCAACATAGCGCCACGTCACTTTACCTTCGCTATCTAAAACAAACGTGGCAGGGATAGGTAAAATACTGCCGTTGCCGTTATTAAGCGACTCTAAATCAAGGCCGCGGTCTTCGCGCATATGATCTAATAAAAATGCAGGTACTTGCCACGCTTCGCCATAGCTTGCTGCTACATCTGCATTTTGGTCACTCAGCACGACAAAATCCATATTACGTATGTCGTTTTCGCTCATTGAGCCATCGGGCGCTTGTGGGCTAATAGCCACCAGCTGTGCGCCTAATGCGTGAATTTCAGGTAGGCGTGACTGCAATGCTTTTAGCTGTAAATTACAATAAGGGCACCAACTACCACGATAAAAAGTTATAACCACAGGCCCTTTTGCAAGTAGCTCATCTAATAAAACTTGCTCACCGTGCTGGTTCGGCAGTTCAAAGCGTGGGGCATTTTGATCTAAATTAAGTGCATTTGCCCCTTCTTGAAACGCTTTTGCCTGAGCAATGGTTTCATCAACGCCTTTCATAAAATCAGGGTTACCTTTCGCCCTGCTGCTACTTTTGCCTCGGTTTGTGCTTTTAACGTGTTGCTTTCATCGCTCATAATACTGCTACCTTCAAATTAATCAAAAACATAAAACTAGCTTACAGTACGAACATGTATTTGAAATGAAATTATTAATTTAATCAGTTATCTCTAAATCAAACACCACGTTTATGGATGATTTAAAGCTTATTGTTGCCTGTAAATCGTTACTAAGTATTTGAGGAAAAGAGTTATTATCATGCTGCGCCCTGTGCATCTTGGTTATAGCTGTACTAAAACCACTGTCATAGTTGTTTTTAGTTGAGCGAATAGTGCGTACTTCACCTACTTTTGCATTGAATGAATCAGCAAGTAAATCCGCTTTTATTTTTGCATCTTCAATTGCTAACTGTGTGGCTTGCGCTTGTAATTGCTCAAATTTTGAAGATAAAAACTCAATATTTTGAATCGCATTTACTTCTTGGTTCAATAAAAAATCGGTTAAATCGCTCACACGCTCAATACTGTTTAGCGTTACTTCAAACGTTCTTATCGCTGCATATTCGCTAAGGGCCTGATGCCCTGTTTCAATATAATCCATTCCTGTTTTTTCAATTTTAACGTTTGAGGCAACTACGTCATCGGCGCTTATTTCAAATTGATTGAGCCCATCTATTAATAACTTCACTTTATTCTCAAGCGCGTTATTGGCGGCTTTCGGCTCCTTTTTAACACTATTCACCTTAAATAGTATTTTAGCCATGTCAGGCTCAACTAATACCTCTGCAGTGCCTTGCACTGAGATATGACGATTGGCAGGTAAGCTCGAATTAGCACAAGCGATGAGTGGCAAAAAGAGTAGAGCAATAGCGGTAATGAGTTTCACGTCGTTCCTTAAAGTAGTTAGTTAAATAATGATTACGTAAACGTACCTATAATCATACATGTAAAAATAAAAGAAAACTGCCCTTTATTGTAAGCAGAGTTTACCTCGCGCGGCATAAAGCCGCGTCTACAGCCAACCTAGGTTAACTCACCCACTTTTAGCTCTTTACCACGGTTTATTTGGTAGCACTGGGCTAATAATAATTCGGCGGTGGCTTGTGCGTCTGTAAGTGCGTTATGGCAATGATAGCTTGGTAACTCATAACGTTTGCGACACGCACTTAGGGTTAAATCATCTTGTTTTATTTCTGCGCCTTGGCAAATAAGGCGCTTTTTTTCTATGTGGAGGGTGTCGAGTATTAACTTAGGTTGCGCACTTATATTAGCGTTTTTAAGGGCTGCTTTTAAAAACCCCCAATCCAGTATGGCGTTATGAAAAACCAAAATATGGTCACTAAAATCACGGCTTAGCTGCGTTAATATAGTGTGCAGGCTTTGTCCTTTAGCAACGGTGTCGTCAATAATGCCGTGAAAAACAGGGCTTTGGTCTAAGCGTTTAACGTTTTTATTAATTAAATGCTGAGACTCACTCATTTTTATACATTGGTTATCTATTTTTACCCAGGCTGCTGAGACAATTTCATGCTGGTTTACATCAAGCCCAGTAAGCTCTAAATCAATCACTAAATAGCGTTGCGTTAACGCATTTTGACTTAATAAATTACGTCTTTTTATATACTTACTGAGCCATTTTTTTACCACAGCGCTTACCTCTTGTTACAAACTGCCACGGGCAAATTTAAACGCCGCGGCTTGCTGCGCTTGTTTTACTAAATAAAAAGCCTCTTTAAGCTGATGGCGCTCTAATGAACTTAATTTATCAGGGTTTATGCAGTTACTTGGCAAACCTTCTTCGTTTATTTGCGTACTAAAACGCAACTGAGTTAAAAATCGCCAGCAATCTTTTAAATTATAAATATCGTCTTTATTTAGCAGTGAATGCTTAAGTAAAGCATCTAAACGCTCTTGGGTATTGGCGCGTTTTATTCCGGCTTTTAACGCATATAAACGCACTATGTCGTTAATGATCACCACACCACGTTTTTTTAAATCAATGTATTTATGGTTGTTATCATTTTTTTGCGTTTTAAGTTTATTAAACAAGCCAATAGGCACTGAACTGGCTCTTATGTCGGTTGCCATAGCAGCATAAAACAACTCATCGCGCGATATTCTATTTAGCTGCTCGCAAAAGCCGCTGTATAGGGCATTGGAGCCTTCTATAAAGCGCAAATCAAAAAATATTTTGCAGTTAAGCATGGCGTTAGGCGTTGGGCTTTTTATCCATTTAAAAAAGCGCTCGCACCACTGGCTTACACTCATTCTGCACTCATCGCTACTGGCCATAATATTCCCCGGGCAACGCCTAATGCCGCACTCTACTAACTGCTCACATACAAACTCCCCCATGTGTTTAAAGTAAGCTTGGTGTTGCTCGCTTAAATCATCTGGGAGTAATAAGCCATTGTCTTGATCTGAATGCAGGGTTTGCTCTTCGCGTGCTTGCGAGCCAAAACATATAAAGCAAAAACTGGTGGGCGCTGCGCCATTTTCTTCTTGAAATAAATGAATAAGACGCGAAGTAAGTGCATCGGTTAAGCCGCTGAGCAATTTACCAATTAGCGATATGTCTTCTATGTTGTACGAAAAACTACGCAGTAACTCAGGGATTTCTCCTGCATAACGTTTTAAATCGGCAATGCTGTGAGCTTTATAAATACGGCCAATAAGCTGCACAGGGTCACTTTTTTGCTGGCGCAGTAAATCGGTACTGGTAAGCATACCCAAAGGCTTATGGTTTTCATCAAGTACAGGTAAATGATGAATATTGTATTTAAGCATTAAATGCAAAGCAGAAAACACCCGATTGTTTTCAAATATAAATTTAGGCTTTGCACTCATTATGCTGCTAACCGCATCTTGTGGGTCGACTTCATCGGCCAGTACACGGTTACGTAAGTCGCGGTCGGTCACTACGCCAACTAAAATGGCGTGTTCGGTGATCATAATTGACGATACACCGTGTTTTTTCATTTTTTTAGCGGTTTGCCTAATACTGGCATCGGGGGCTAAGGTTATGGCGGTGCGGGTCATCAGCTCAGATATTCTACGCTCAGACCAGCTATCGTTTTTACTTTTATAATGTGATGAAAGCAAACGATTGGCGTGCGCGCGTACAAAATATTGCTCAAACGGTTTGTACTGATGACGTAAAAAGTCAAAATGCGTTTGCGCAAGCATATACACTATGCCCTCTTTTTGTACCTGTAACCTATTTTGAATCGCCTCTCCGGTCAACAAAGAAGGATAGCCAAAGTAATCCCCCTGCGCTAAACGCTTCACTACATCGCCTTTTGCATCCACTAGGTCGTATAAACCGGAGCGAATTAAAAAAAGCTTTGGGGTTTGCGTTTGCAGCCACTGCGCTTGGTTTTCTCGGGTTAAATAAACACTATCAATATGGCTTACAAAATACTCACACGCACTGTCGTGTAGCATGCTAAATGGCGCCTGCATACACACAAACTGGGCAACTTCCTGCTGCTCTACACTCATTGCTGTACTCTTAAAAAGTATACACAAAACCTAATGTACTCATTATTTAAACAAATAAAAAGCCCGACTAAAGTCGGGCTTTTGGTGCTTTATTTTTAAGTAGGCTTAGCGCATTAATGTGCGTGTGCTTCACCTGACCCTTTAGGATTACGAATACCTTCCACCATTTGTTGTATTTCAAGCGGTGTCGATTTTGTTAATTTAAGTACGGTTGCAGCAACCACAAAGTTTATTATCATCCCCACTAAGCCAATTCCTTCGGGCGAAATACCTAAGAACCAATTTTCTGGACTATTAAGCTCAGGGCTTACAAATTTAAAGAAGATAATATACGCAGCGGTAAAGCCTATACCGGTTACCATGCCAGCAATTGCGCCTTCTTTATTCATTGTTTTAGAGAATATCCCCATAATAATTGCTGGGAAGAAACTCGCCGCCGCTAAACCAAAGGCAAAGGCGACCACCGATGCAACAAACCCAGGCGGGTTAATCCCAAAGTAAGCCGATATAACAATGGCAATCATCGCAGCTAACCGTGCAGCGAGTAGCTCTTGTTTATCGCTTATGTCGGGTTTAAGGGTTCGTTTAAGTAAATCGTGCGACACTGATGTTGAAATAACCAGCAATAGCCCTGCTGTGGTTGAAAGCGCAGCAGCAATACCACCGGCCGCTACTAATGCGATTACCCATGCTGGTAAATCAGCAATTTCAGGGTTAGCCAGTACCATAATATCGCGGTCTACTTTTACTTCGTTTGCGCTTGTTGGGTCTTCTACCTTGCCGGCGGTGTAAAACATTTTGCCGTCGCCGTTTTTATCATTAAAGGTAATTAAGCCCGTGCGTTCCCAGTTTTTGATCCACGCTGGTGCTTGAGCGTACTCTGTACCGCTACCATCTTTACCGTTAATGGTGTCAATCATGTTTACACGTGCAAACGAGGCAACCGCCGGTGCAGTAGTGTAAACAATAGCAATAAATACCAGTGTCCACGCTGCTGAAATACGGGTATCTTTAACGCGAGGTACAGTGAAAAAGCGAACAATTACATGCGGTAAACCAGCAGTACCCACCATTAACGCGCCGGTAATAGCAAATACGTCAATCATGCTTTTAGAGCCTTCGGTGTATTGTGCAAAGCCCAGCTCTGCGCTTAACCCGTCTAGCTTATCAAGTACATACATGCCTGAGCCATCACTCAATGTGGCACCAAAGCCGGTTTGCGGGAAGAAGTGGCCTGTCATCATCATTGAAATAAAGATAGCGGGCACAAGGTAGGCAAACACAAGCACACAGTACTGCGCTACTTGCGTGTAGGTAATGCCTTTCATGCCGCCAAGTACCGCATAAAAAAATACAATCACCATTCCAATGTAAACACCGGTTTCAATTTCTACTTCTAAAAAGCGCGAAAATACCACGCCTACGCCACGCATTTGTCCAGCAATGTAAGTAAAACAAATAAAGATGGCACACAAAATAGCAACAACACGTGCTGTTTGTGAGTAGTAACGATCGCCTATAAAGTCAGGTACAGTGAATTTGCCAAATTTACGTAAGTAAGGCGCTAAACACATAGCGAGTAATACATAGCCGCCAGTCCACCCCATTAAGTAAACACCGCCATCGTAACCTGCAAACGAAATAATACCCGCCATTGAAATAAACGACGCTGCGCTCATCCAATCGGCTGCGGTTGCCATACCATTGGCAAGCGGAGGTACGCCGCCCCCTGCCACGTAAAACTCATTTGTAGAGCCTGCACGCGCCCAAATTGCAATGCCGATATAAAGCGCAAAACTTAAACCAACAATTATAAATGTGAGTGTTTGAACATCCATTACCTAGCTCCTATTCGTCTACGCCGTATTTTTTATCTAACGTGTTCATTTTGAAAACGTAAACAAAAATCAAAGCTACAAAGGTGTAAATAGCGCCCTGTTGTGAAAACCAGAAGCCAAGTTTAAACCCAAAAAAACGTACTTCATTCAGTACATCTACCAGTAATATGCCAAAGCCAAATGAGACTACAAACCACACTGCTAGTAACTTAAACAGTAGTGAAATGTTTTCTGCCCAATAAGCTTTTGCTTGTTCTTCATCTTTAAAAGCCATTTTTATTTTCCCCTTTAAGCATTGCATAATTGCAATGAGTGGTTTTTTTATAGTCGGTTATTAATTTAGCAACGCGGCGTGAAGAGTGAAGTGAGACCATAGTCGTAACAGCCTGTTAACGTTTACGTAAACTGCAAATGCAATTGTATTTAAAAATACAATTACACATAATTTTCAGTAGGTTAGCTTTTGCCTAAGCGCGTTAACGGCAAAATTTAAGTGGCTTTGTGTAAAAATGCGACATTAGTCTAATAAATCACCAGAAATAAAAATAATCATTTAAAATCAACACAATAAAAACAACGTTAATATTTTGCATAAAATTGTGCACGCACACTTAAAGTTATCTCTGGTATTGTGTGTGGGTATAAATAATAAGGTTTAATAACAACATGACTGCTGTACTGATTTTTGTAGCATTAGGCTATATTGGGGTGCTGTTTTGGCTTGCTAATTGGGGCGATAAAACAACACCACTTGCTAAACGGATTAGCCATCATCCTTTTGTGTATTCGTTATCGTTAGGGATTTATTGTACCTCGTGGACGTACTATGGTTCGGTTGGTACCGCCGCCACCAGTAGTTGGAGCTATTTACCCATTTTATTGGGGCCTTCATTGTTGTTCTTTTTTGGCCAAGGCTTTTTACGCAAACTGGTATTAGTAAGTAAAAAACAAAACATTACCACCATTGCCGATTTTATTTCTGCCCGCTATGGTAAACGTCAAACCAGTGCAATACTGGTCACTGTTATTGCCCTACTTGCTACCATTCCATATATTGCGCTGCAGTTAAAAGCACTCAGTACCAGCTTTTTGCTTTTGCAAAACAGCAATCAAATATCTGGCGAAATGCTTACCCTCACCGCCACGTTAATTATGGCGCTGTTTGCAATATTTTTTGGTACCCGTAAGGTAGATGTTACCGAGTACCGCTCTGGGCTTATGCTAGCAGTCGCCTTTGAGTCAATGATAAAGCTCATTGCGCTTATTGCCGTCGCTGGCTTAGCCTTGTACACCTTATTTAATTTACCCACCCTTAGCGGCGAAAAAGTCACAGAGTCGATTTGGCAACACTGGGGCAACTTTAACTTTTTTAGTTTTAACTTTATTGGCCAGTCACTTATGGCTGCCGCGGCAATAATTTGTTTACCACGACAATTTCATGTCACCGTGGTAGATAACCAAGACAAACGCCATTTATTTACTGCTCGCTGGGCTTTTCCGCTGTATTTATTACTCACCGCCGCGATGATAATTCCTATTGCTACTGCCGCAATTCACCCAAGTATTGGTAGCAGTTTTTCACCCGACAGCTTTGTATTAGCGTTACCGCTTATTCACGACCAAGCTTTTTTAAGTACCTTTGTATTTATTGGCGGGCTTTCTGCAGCCACCGCCATGATCGTGGTGGCCACACTTACGCTTAGCACCATGATCTCTAACGATGTAGTGCTGCCGCTTATGCTACGCCGTAAATTTAAGCGCAACTTAATTACCAGCAGTTATAAATCGCAAATTTTATTAGTCAGGCGCTTTACCATAGCCGGCATACTTATATTGGCTTATTTTTATCAGCAATGGTTTGGCCATGGTAGTGCGCTGGCCAGTATGGGGCTGGTGGCGTTTTCGTTAGTAACGCAGCTGCTCCCGGCTATTGTGGGTGGGCTTTACTGGCGAAAAGGCCATGCTTATGGTGTATATGCGGGGCTATTAGCGGGTTTTATTTGTTGGGTATTATTTTTAATGATGCCAATTTTAGATGCCGGTAGCGCGCTTGATAGCGAGCTTCAGCAAACCCTTATTACACGCGGCACTCTGATAGCCTTATTTGCTAACATTGGTTGTTATATTAGTTTTTCGTTAGGGGCAGAAGAGCGCTTGATAGATAAAATCCAGGCCGCTGCATTTGTTAACCCTAAAGATCAGGCTATTTTATCGCGCCGCTTAAACAAAAATGTTAAAGCCACGGTTTACGACTTTAAAATACTGCTGCAAACCTTTTTAGGTATTCAGCGCAGCCAACAAGTACTGGCGCACTTTTCACTTTCGCACCAGCTAAGTGACAATAATGCCCACCCCGAGCCCGAATTTATAGCCTACTGCGAGCGTGCGTTAACTGGGGTATTAGGGGCGTCTTCGGCGCAGGCGCTAATACGTACGGTTTCATCGGGTAAACGTATGGCCTTTGAAGAGGTGGTTAACTTTTTTGACGAAACCACACAAGCACTGCAGTTTAACCAAAACTTGCTGTATACCTCGCTCGAAAACTTAAGCCATGGTATTTCGGTGGTCGATAAAGACTTAAAACTGGTGGCATGGAATAAGCGCTACAGCCAAATGTTTGGCTACCCCGACGGCTTTTTAGAAGTGGGGCAACCCATTGAAGATATAATAAGGTACAACGCAGTACGCGGTGAATGTGGCCCAGGCGAAATAGAGCGCCAAGTAGAAAAACGCGTTCAGCATTTAAAAAATGGTAGCTCGCATCACTTTATTCGCCACCGCCGTAATGGCCAAGTGTACGAAATGATAGGTAACCCCCTGCCCGATGGCGGCTTTGTAACGAGTTTTTCAGACATTACAAACCATATAAGTACGCAAAATGCGCTTGAAGAAATTAACATGGATCTTGAAAACCGCATTGAAGCGCGAACCCAAGAAGTGCAAACCATTAATAAAGACTTACAAGCACAAATAGATAGCCGAGTAAAAACAGAGCAAGCACTTACTTTAGCCAAGCGCGAAGCAGAGCAAGCCAACGACAGTAAAACGCGATTTTTAGCACTGGCTAGCCACGATATTTTACAGCCTCTTAACGCGGCGCGTTTATACCTTGCAGCCATTGATGAAAAGCAGCTTGATACAACTAACCAAAATAGCTTTAATAAGCTTGGCCACAGTTTAGACTCAACCGTGCATTTAATGTCGGCCTTACTAGAAATTGCCAAGTTAGAGCAAGGCGCAATGACCCCAACTCCACGGCACTTTTGTATAAACGATATACTTATGCCACTGCAAAGCGAGTACGCTATTTTATCAAGCGATAAAGGCTTAAAACTAACCGTGCGTTCAAACGCACAAATTGTGCATAGCGACATTACCTACTTGCGCCGAATTATACAAAACTTGGTGTCTAATGCGGTTAAATACACCGAAACAGGGCGAGTATTAATAGCATGCAGAAACCGTAAACATAATTTACGTATAGAAGTATGGGACACCGGCCCAGGTATTAGCCAAATAGAACAAGCTAAAATATTTAACGACTTTTACCGTATAGAAGCGGGTGATAACAAAGGCGTTGGTTTAGGGCTTGGCGTTGTAAAACGTATGGCCGATTTACTTAGCTTAGAGCTTGATGTGCACTCAGAGCCCGGTAAAGGGAGCCGCTTTAGTATTGAAGTACCCTATGGGGATGCGCAATTTGTACAACAAAAAGCAACGGCCAGCAGTTTAGTAGAAAACCGCGCCGCGATTAACATAGTCGCGGTAGACGATGACCCCGAAAACCTAGCAGCAATGGCCAGTTTACTTAAAAAATGGCAAGCCAATTACACCTTGTTTGACGATGTAAATAAAGTACTCGCGCACGCTAAACAGCACGCAGCGCCCGATGTGATTTTAATGGATTACCAATTAGGTAATGATTGCGATGGTATTTCGCTTATAAAAACACTGCGTGATACATGGCAAAGCGAAGTGCCCGCCATACTTATAACCGCCGTACGCGACACCGAGCTTAAACAAGAAACCAAAGCGGCTAATATTCATTATTTAAGTAAGCCTATTAAGCCAGGTAAGCTAAAAGCACTGCTTAATCACAGCACGTAATAGCCAATTAGCAGCAAAAAATAAGCCCAGTATTAGCTGGGCTTATTTATGTGCTTAACAAAGCGTTGGAACCCTAAATTATTAGGCTGGTTTGGCTTGGCTGCGTAGTTTTTGAAATAACCAGCTTAGCCCCACTAGTGATAAACCCAAACCAATAAACGACAGCGCTTTTAAAAGCCCCGTTAAATTAGCCATATCCACCAAGAACACTTTTAAAATAACGGCGGCTAATACTCCTAAGCCTATTTTTTGGATTAATAGCTGATTTTTTAAATGCCCTAGCACCACAGTAATAGCCCCTAACACAAGCCAAATAACCGAGTAGCTATAAAGCTCTGCGTTGCTTGCACCTGTTGATAAGTAAATATAAGGGCCTTGCCAGTATTGGCGTATAAAGCCATTAATTGCCAACACACTCAATAAACCCGCTACTGTGAGTATAAATGGCGCAGCTTTTGTATACAGCGGCTTAATTAACGTATAAAGCCAAAGCACGAGCCCCGCAGGCACTAACCAAAGCAAAAATAGCCAATTAAATACCAAATATTCGCCAATATAAATAGAGCTTAAAAATGGATTAGCGTTTAGTAAGGTTCTCAGTGCAGTAACACCCGCAGCACCTGCTAATGCTATGCCTGCCACTTGGTATAATTTAGCTAAGCTACCGGCAATACGAGCACGGTGTAAATATACACAACCCAGCGCAAGCCAATTACAGGTGAGTAAAGCTTGTTCGTAAAAGCTTAAAGAGCCAAACTGCGGATAGTGCCCTACCAGTTGATAGCTGGTTTCGGTGGTAATAAATAACGCCAAGCAATGCAGCGCTGCGCCTTCAAGCCAAACTTTTAACTGCGATGCGTTAAAGCATTTGGCTGCAGTGTAAAATAACACCACACACAAAGGATAAACTACTAAGCTCCAGTGCACACCCAATACACTAAGCGCCTCGTAACTTGGGGTCCACGGTGACAGTGTAAGGCGAAGTAGTAATGCAGCCACCAGCGCTTTAATTGGCCAATGTGGCATAGGCACCCGATAGCGGTTTATTAACACGCTAATAAGTAAAACTTGAATAGCCAGTGCAATGGTTAGCCCGCTGTCATTTAATAACATAGTGATAGTAAGCGTGATGTTGGCATTTGCCCCCACCCAATATGTAAAGCGCTGAAAAAGCGTTGCGCCACCTATTGCGCACCTAATTAAAATGGCGCTACTTGTAAGTAGTATCACTGCCCACAATGGATAGGCTGCGGCCAACGCATGGTTTGGGATTATAGCGTATAAGGTGGCAATCATTATAAATACGCTAAACGAGGCGGTAATATGAAAAGCCAATCGTTTAGGCTGCCACTTTATACCAAAATAAAGCCCATATACGCTCAGCGCTAACCCTAAAAATATAGCGCCACCATATTGGTGCCTAAATATAAATAGCGAGTCAGAATAATCAACATAATAGGAAGGCGTGCTTAATAGCCAGAGTACAGCTATTAACATCGCCACCCCTTGCCATAAATCCCAGCGGCTATTTTTAAGCACTAAAAACAGCAATGTTGATATGCTTAACGCATTTATTATTTGCCACTGTAAGTAGTTATTACTATCAAAAAGCATAGCCAGTAACAAAGGGACAATACAGGCAAGCATTAAAGGGTTACTAGGGAGTGCGTTTATTAGGCGCTTTAAACTATGTGGGCGAGTTTCAACCACCGCAAGTTTTAACCCCAAGCGTGGCAGGGCAATTAAACCAATAACACTTAATAGCCCATACGTGCCCATAAGCCAAATGTTGCTGCTGTTAGCTAAAGTAAAGCCAACAACATACCAGCTCAAATGCCCCGCCCAAAGTAAATACCACAGCCATGCACGCTGTACTTTATGCGCGACCAGCGCAGCAGATAAGCTCACAAACCCAATGTACATATAAAGCGCAAATAAATTATTGCTGCCAGTATTAATCAGCACGGGGACACAATAAGCACCAATAATACCTAGTACGGCTAATACTGGGCCAAGCATTATTGCCATAGCGCTCGCACTTATGGCAATAACCCCAAGGACAACAAATGCTGTTAAAGGGCTGATCATGTTATAGCTGCTATACGCTAATAAGGTCAGTGCAAAGCACGTAATAAAACCCCCACTGGCAAGCGCTGCAGGTATATAGTTATTAAACCCTTCAAATACACTATTTTTGTAATGCATATAAGCTGCGGCTGCAATTAAGCCACCACCAAATAAACCACCTAGAGTTAATCGCATTGCAGGAGAGAGCAACCCGGCTTCTAAACTGTACTTTGCTAAAAATATACCGCCTAGCGCCAATGCGATTGCGCCTATCCAGGTCATCCAGTTTTGTTCAAAGTCGCTACGCAGTTTTTCAAAAAAAGAAGTTAAAAGTGTGGGTTTGAGATTTTTACTGCCTTGCTTATGCTTACTGGCAGAAGCATTAGCGGGAGGCTTTATTGCTGAAGCTGACGTTTTTACCTGCCCACGAGGCTGACTTGGCTGATTGGATTGATTAGGACTAACTTGATTAAAAGTCGCCTCATTACTATTTGCTTGGGCCGTGTATGCATGTTCAGCTGTGGAGCAAGCGGTGCTTTTATCGGTGCTTTTATCGGCGTTTTCAGCGTGCCTTTGTGCGTTGTTAGCTAGTTCTAAACTAAGTACTTTTGCTTTTAATTGGGTAATTTCTTGCTTTAAATTACTAAGCTGTGCAATTGCGACAATACCGCAAATAGCACCGGCCATTATTGCAAATGCAAATAAACCCACTATTCCTAAAAACTCATCCATGGCACGCTCTTTTTATTTATTATGTTATGAGTGTACCTAAAATTTTTAAAAGTTATAGCAATCTGCTTATATATGGGTTTATTTAATGTAAACAAAATCACGCTACAGCCAGGCAAAAAAAAGCCCCAAACAATAATGCTTAGGGCTTTTACTTTCTAGAACGTGTTACATGTTACTTATTCTACGCTGTCTGTAATTGTGCGCGTTACACTCATTTTAAAGCCTGAACTGGTTGTCTCATCGTGCTCTAAAATTAAGATATAGTTACCTTCTTCGGTAAAATCTATATCGCTTTGTTGAATTAACACTATTTGTTGGCCGTTATCTTCGTATACGGCATACACAGTGTAAGCTTCATCATCTACATCAATTTCTTCTTGATCGTATCTATCTAAGCCATCAATTACATTGGTGGCGTCATCAACGGTTTCACCATTTAAGGTAAAGTACACGTCAACTTCGCTTACTGTTTGCCCTGCGTAGCTTTCAATTAGGTTAACAACCGAAATAGTATGGCTGTAGCTGCTAGGTGTTAGGTTTTCCTCAACACTCATCATGCGTAAACCATTATCGACATCGTTGTAAAAAACGCCTACCGCACTTTGCTCGCGCTCTAGGGTCATTAAAAAGTTATCGGCAAGCTTAGTGCCCTCTTCGTCGTACATTGCAACGCTGTAACTGTTTGGCGAAAGCTCAATGTAATCGGTGTAGGTATCGCTTGCTACCGTATTAGTATCGTTAACTGTAGTGCCACGGGTCGTGCTAAAGCTAACTGGCGAGTAATCGTCAACGGTATTTATAAAGCGCAATTGGCCTAACGCTGATTGGTGCTTTAGTGCTGTAACATAGTTATTGTCAGTCACAATATCGAGCGTGATACCGTTTTCTTCTGTTGCATAGCTTGGGCGGATCATGGCTACGTAGCTTTCTTCATCGTAAAAATAAACCGACTCCGACTCATACACTACATCAGTGCTACCTGCCTCAGTGATATAAATTGTGTAGTAACCCTCATCAAGGGTTTGTAAATCTAGCTCACTTAAATACTGTGTTGATGTAAATAGTTCAGCACTTTCAAATACGCCATCATCGGTTGCTAGGTAAATATCGTAGCTAGTGTCTTCACTGGTGATATTGTAAAAACCTAAGTTAAACTCATCTGTATCACTTGAAATGGGCACACTTAGCTCTGTGAACGTAGGTTCGTCAAAGTTACCGCTCATTACAATTAGTTCGGTTTTGTCACCTTTGATTGATACTTCTTGTTCGCTAATTGTAATGTAGCTGTCGTTTGCATCTAAGTATTCAAAGCTTAAATCGTAAGTGCCGGTGCTGTAATTATGACGCGTGGTTACATCAGCAAAATCAGTGCCTGAGCGCTCAGTTTCGTCTACAAATAAACGCGTATATGGGCTGTTATATGAGCCGTTATATAATTGTACGTAGCCTGTATCACTTGAGCCGTCGCTGCCGCCACAACCAACTAAAATAGACATTAAACTTAGAGGTAAAGCAGCTTTCAACAGAGAGTTGGTCATTAAAGTTTCCTTATTATTAAAATCACTATTATGACTTCTTTGCTGCATTTTAATTTCATAGTTTACAAAGTATTACCCTCGCTGACAGTTCTTTACGAAAACGTTTAAAAGTGTAATAAATGTGCAAATAAAAAGGATATTTGCGTAGAAAGCTTAAGGGGCTATTTTATATTGATCTCGGCCATTATTTTTAGCAACGTATAAAGCCATGTCTGCCCGCTTCATTACCTTGTCGAGGGGCTCGTTAGCGCTTTGCAGCGCCATACCAATACTTACGGTAAGCGGTTTGACCTGTTTAACTTTAATATTGTGTGCAATGTCTATTAGTTGCCCACAAAATTCAGCCGCTTGGCTTATATTACCTGTAGGCAAATAGCCACCAAATTCCTCACCACCGAGGCGCGCAAATTTAGCGTTATTAACAAACACACGATTATATTTAGTAGCTAACTGCTGTAGTACTAAGTCACCTTCATCGTGTCCAAACTCATCATTAATAGCCTTAAAATGATCAATATCTATAATTAAAATAACGTAAGGCGTACTAGGGGCAGTTTTAACATGCCGATAAAAATAACGCCTATTATGTACTTGTGTTAAGTCATCAGTAATTAGTTCGCGCGCTAAACGGTTATGAATACTTTGCACAAAGCGCATGGTTTTAAATAAGCCATAGGCGGTAAAAACCATTCCCATGGTTCTGCATAAGTCTTCAAAATAAACACTCATCCAATAGGGCTGCACAACTAATTCATCTATTACATCGGCCGTTGTGCCCATACTCCATAGCAATAAACCCAATGTAGAAAAAACATACGCTTGTTTTGAAAGCTCAGAGCATTGCACTATCCAAAATAAAAATACGAGCACGATGAGATTGCAAAAGTCGGTAGTAAAACCGTACACGTTATTTTGCACATCTAAAGGGGGGAAAGTATTTAAAGCATAAAGTGAGAAAACAATAATGTAGAGCAGTAACGCTATACTTACCGCCTTGTTTATCCAACTCATTTTATAAAAGTTAGACAGCCTAACGGTAAGTTTTACAGTTTCAATCATAGGATGGCGCTTTTTAATGCGTTATTAACAAACTATAGCACACCAGAAAAAACCGCTATAAAAGGTTAACTTACCCTGTACTTGCAGGGTTATTTCACCACCTTGAATACAAAGAGTTGAGCAAAGCAGACACAAATACAATGCAAAGCTAAAAACCCACATTTGCATTAGTGTCCACACAGTTTTAGTCGCGCTGAGCAGCTTACTTATAACAACTAAGTATAAAACTATATTAAAGTGCTAAGGCCCCATAAAGCTAATATTAAAATAGTAATAGCAATCATTGCTTTAGTTTTGTGTTTACTGATTATTTGCTCGGCTTTATTACCTGCGTAATATACAACAACGGCTAAACTAAAATAGCGAATTGAACGAGCAATACCTGAGGCTAATAAAAACAAACCAATAGAGTATTTTGTAGCCCCAGCGGCAAGCATCGCAATTTGAAACGGAATGGGCACAATTCCCAGCGTCATTACAAACCAAAAACCTTGGCTTTGCATTTGCTGCTTAACATTTTCAAATTGCTCTTGGCTTGAAAACATTTCAATAACCCAGTCACCTATAGCGTCAAACAGGTAATAACCCAGCGCATAACCAAATAAAGCACCAATCACGCACCCAACTGTTGCCATAAGCGCTATTAACCAAAGCTTTTCACGACGTGCTTGCATAAGAGGCACAAGCACTGCTTCAAGCGGAATAGGGACTATCGTAGATTCTAAAAACGACGCTACGGTAATGCCTGTTAGCATATGTTTAGAATCTATAAAGTGCCGTGTTTTTTCTTTTAGTTTTTTTTGAATAGCCATGTAAATCCTTTTTTTGCTTGTGATGATAAGCCGTTGCTCAATGGGTTAATTCTTACATATTTACGTTAATACACGCTGAAAACAGCTAAAGATTTAACAGCCACACAACTGTTAACAAATTAGCAATATTTATAAGAATATTTTATTATGTGCCAATGCAGTTAAATACCTACCAAAGCAGTTAAAATTTATGCAAAGTGCACGTTTTATTCCCTTTAGAAAACAAGATATTGTTGATATGTGCAGCGCTGAGCTCACAAACAACTCAGAGCAAACATCGTTTAAACAATTTTGCGATTTATTAGCAAGCCTTATCCATTACGATTACCATTCAACACTTGAGTCGCTCAAAAATAACTACGCGCCCTTTGATCCCAATAGCGATACGCGATCTTTAGCGCCAGTATCAGCTGATCAAAAAGCGCAGTGCCAACGCGAATTTGCTAAAGATTTTGCTAAGGTACTTAATGCAGCTAACTTTGAAGTGATCACCCATCAAGACCTGCAAGATGCACTCAACGAAGAGTCACTATTTAAAGTACGCCTTGAGGTAGAGTTTGACGACTTTGAAGAAGTGGTTTTTTACCGCCGTGGCGAATCACAACTCACTGAAACCATAACCAGCTTTTGGGGCTTGCGTAAAAAGCCCCTGCACTTTACCAATTACGACCGCGTTGCAGTGTTTATTCGCTTTAAAGATAAAGCCTACTTTGAGGCTAAAAATAAAACGCCTTTAGGGTTTGAACCAAGCTCTACCATAGTTAAGCTGTTTCAAAATGTACCCAAAGCCGACCTTGAAATGCTATTTCCAAATAGCGAAGTACGTATGCGCCCTATAGATAAAGTGATTATTGGCTCATCGGCTTTAGTAGGCGGTGCTGTGGTATTAATCACTAAGCTTGGCGCATCTATTTTATTGTTATTTGCTTTATTTGCTTTTTGGGGTGGCTTTAGAAGTGAAGCCGTAGAAATGACCCAACAACACTTTATTACCTTTGCTATTGGAATGGGGGTTTTTGGCAGCTTTATTTTTAAAGAGTGGAGTAAATTTAAAAACCGTAAAATTAAATTTATGAAAGCGCTAAGCGATAACCTCTACTTTAAAAATCTAGATAACAATGCCGGTGTTTTTCATACCCTTATAGACGCCGCCGAAGAAGAAGACATAAAAGAAGCTCTGCTGGCCTATACGTTTTTACTAAAATCAGAAAGTGGCCTAAGCGCACAGGCGCTTGATGAGCAAATAGAGGCGTGGTTTAAAACAAAGTATAAATGCGAACTCGACTTTGAAATTAGCGATGCGCTTGAAAAACTCACCCGGATGCGTTTAGTAACCTGCACTAACAATGTGTATAGCGCAATAAATTTAGATCATGCAAAAACTATTTTGGATGAGCGCTGGGATAATCTTTTTCAATATAATTAACCTGCATGGTTTACTTAACAACAAAAAGCAGCTGAAACTTCAGCTGCTTTTTACGTTGTATTTTGAGCTGCAACTAACTAAGTTGCTTGTTAAATTTTGCATGCACTAATTTATAAAGCGCAGGCAATATTAATAGCGTCAGTAGAGTTGATGAAATAATTCCGCCAACCACAACCGTTGCCAGCGGCCTTTGTAGCTCAGCGCCGGTGCCTGTATTTAGCGCCATAGGAATAAACCCTAAACTCGCCACTAAAGCCGTCATTAGTACTGGGCGCAGGCGCGAGAGCGCACCGGTTTTTATTGCATCTATCAAACTAAGCCCATCGGCTCTTAACTGCTTAATAAACGACAGCATAACCACGCCATTTAATACCGCTACACCACTTAGCGCGATAAACCCCACACCTGCCGATATTGATAACGGCATATCGCGTAGCAGTAACGCAAGCACACCACCACTAAGGGCAAGTGGTACGCCGCTAAATATAATTAACGAATCACGCAGTGAATTAAACGCGCTATAAAGCAGGCCAAATATAAGTAATAAAGTAACCGGTACCACCAGCGATAGCCGCTTACTTGCCGATTCTAGTTGTTCAAACGTGCCGCCGTATTCAATCCAATAACCACTAGGTAAATTAAGCTGCGAATTTAAAGCGGCTTGTGCGTCGCTTACAAAGCTTGCTAAATCGCGCCCTTCTACATTTGCAGTTACTACAACATTACGCTTACCGCTTTCGCGGTTGATTTGATTAGGTCCTTTATTAATACTAATATTTGCAACTTCGCCCAGCGGTACAAATGCAAGGTCGGGATTAGCACTTTTTGGCACAGCTACAGGCAAACGCGCAAGCTGTGTTATATCGCTCGACCAACGCTCATCTAAACGCACTAATAACGAAAAGCGTTTATCGCCTTCATAAATTAACCCAGTTTGCACACCACCTATAGCAGCACTTACACTTTGCTGTATATCAGTTACGGTTAAACCTAACAGCGCCATGTGGTCGCGAAGCGGCGTTACCGAAAGCGTTGGCAGGCCTTCCATTTGCTCAAGGCGTACGTCGGTTGCACCAGTAATATTTTGTACCAAGGCTGTGGCTTTTTCACCGAACTGTTTTAATGTTGATAAATCATCGCCATAAATACGCACAGCCACATCGGCGCGCACGCCAGCAATTAGCTCGTTAAAGCGCATTTCTATAGGTTGGGTAAACTCATAGTTGTTACCTGGTACTTCATTGACTAAATGACGAATTTGCTTAACCAGTTCTTCTTTAGGTAAAGCAGGATTTGGCCATTGATCGCGAGGTTTTAACATTAAAAAGGTGTCGGCAACGTTAGGTGGCATAGGATCGTTTGCTACATCGGGCGTACCAATTTTTGAAAATACTTTTGCCACCTCCGGCTTAGCTAAAATGGCTTGCTCTAGCTCTTTTTGCATTTTTACCGATTGCTCAATACCGGTACCGGTAATACGCAGTGCATGCATGGCTATATCGCCTTCATCTAGTTGCGGTAAAAACTCAGCGCCCATATTTTTAACTTTAAAGCCAAGTGCAATCACTAAAACACCCGCAATACATACCATCACCCACGGTAGTTTTAGCGATAAGCCAAGTAGCGGTTTATAACCTTTTTTAATACCGCGCATAACTGCATTTTCGCTTTCACTCACCTTACCGCGTACAAATACCGCAATAGCGGCAGGTACAAAGGTAACGGCAAAAATAAGTGCGCCAACTAGTGCAGCTACAACGGTAAATGCCATTGGCTGAAACATTTTGCCCTCAACCCCGCTCAGTGCAAATAACGGTAAATACACCAGCATAATAATTAAAATGCCAAATACTGCTGGGCTGAACACTTCTTTAGTGGCGGCGGTTACCACATTTAAACGCTCGTTTAGTGTAAGTAGCCTGCCATGTTTATGCTGCGCAAGGCCAAGTTGCCTTAAACAGTTTTCAACCACAATTACTGCGCCATCAACAATTAAACCAAAATCGATTGCGCCTAAGCTCATTAAGTTACCCGACACTCTATTACCTACCATACCGGTAATGGCAAATAACATACTAAGCGGAATAACCATGGCCGTAATCAATGCGCCAGTTACGTTACCCAGTAGTAGCAGTAAAATAACAACCACCAACACCGCACCTTCAAACAGGTTCGTTTTTACAGTGTCTATGGTTTTATCAACAAGGGTTGTTCTGTCGTACACGGGCTCAACCACTACACCAGCTGGTAAGCTAAGTTGTACATCTTTAAGTTTTTCAGCCATGGCTTTTGCCACTACGCGGCTGTTTTCACCAATGAGCATCATGGCGGTGCCAAGCACGGTTTCTTTACCATTATAAGTAGCGGCGCCGGTTCTGAGCTCTTTGCCTAAACGCACGTTCGCCACATCTTTTATGCGAACGGGTGCATCATCGCGCTTAGCAACTACGGTATTGGCTATATCATCAATGGTTTTTAATTGCCCTGGTGAGCGCACTAAATATTGCCCGTCAAAACGCTCTATAAACCCTGCACCTTGGTTACTGTTATTTAATTTAAGTGCTGTGATTACATCGCTTAGCGTGAGCTTATAAGCGAGTAGTTTTTCAGGCATGGGCGCTACTTGGTACTGGCGCTCAAAACCTCCTTGGCTGTTTATTTCGGTAACGCCTTTTACTTTTAATAACTGCGGACGAATAACCCAATCTTGCAGGGTACGTAAATCTTCTGCATTAAATGGCGTGCCATCATCTTTTAATGCACCGTTATTTGCATGCACAGAGTAAGTAAAAATCTCCCCTAACCCGCTGGCAATTGGCCCTAAGTTTGGTTCAATATTGGCTGGTAGGTTTGAACGAATACTTTGAATACGCTCACTAATTTGCTGGCGCGCCCAATAAATATCGGTCCCTTCATTAAAAATAACGGTAACTTGCGAAAGCCCATAACGCGAAATTGAGCGGGTATAATCAAGCTTAGGAATACCCGCCATTGCGGTTTCAATCAAATATGTAATGCGCTGCTCGGCTTCAAGCGGGGTAAAGCCCGGCGCTTTGGTATTTATTTGCACTTGTATATTAGTTATATCGGGTACGGCATCAACGGCTAAATTTTGTGTGTTGTATACGCCAAACCCAGCAAATAAAAGTGTGAGCGCAAGCACCATCATGCGGCGCTTAACCGCAAACGAAACTATCCAGTTAATCATGTTGCCTCCTAGTGAGAGTGACTTGCGCCGCTTTTTAAAATATCGGCTTTAATTACATAACTGTTTTGCGTTACGTACTCACTGGTTGGCGAAAGCCCTTCGAGCACTTCTACCCACTCGCTGTTTTTGGCACCAAGTTTTACAGGGCGTACTTCAAACACATTGCCACTTTTTATAAACACACTAGGTTTGCCGTTAAATTCCTGAATAGCAATCGCTTTAACGCGTACAGCCGCATCTACTTTTGCAGTACTAATGTCGCTATTAACATGCATACCAGGTCGCCAATGGCCATCAGGGTTTTTAAGTTCGATTCGCGCACGTGCAATATGCCCGCCACTCATCATTGGGGCTATGTAAAACACCTCACCTTGGGCATTTAAATGATGATGTAAGTCATACACTGTAGCGCTTTGCCCTATGGCGAGCTTTTCAATGTTATCGGGAAAGGCCGACAGCTCAACCCATACGGTTTCAAGGTTTACTATTTGCATTAAAGCGCTACTGGCAAGCTCACCGCGCTTTAAATATTGCTCGGTAATAACGCCTGTAATTGGGCTTTTTATGGTATAATTTTGTAGGGTTTCGCGGTTGGTTATGCTGGCAAGCTTCTCGCCTTTTTTAACGCTTTGACCAATGCTTACAAAAATATCGTTAACTAAGCCGGTATAAGGCGCCATTACTTCAACGGTGCTCTGCGCAGTGGGCGCTATAACACCAAATAAAGTATCTGTTAGCTCAACGCTACCAGCTTTTGCAATGTCAGTTTTAATACCAGCGCGTTCAATTGCTTTCTCGCTTAGCGTTGTGCGCCCTTCTTCTTGCTCATAATGATAATTTATTTCAGCGCCTTTATAGCGAGCCATTACATCAAGCTTAAAAGAATGCGGCTCGTTTACGCTCACGGTACTTACTAAATAGTCATCTTCAGCTTTAAAGCGAATAAGCTGTGGCGCTTCACTTAAACGCTGCACGTTTATGGTTACCTCTAACTGGTTTATATCAACGGCTTTACCGTTATTAAACCCATATATTCGCAGCTCAGTATTACCGGCAAACTGGGTTAATTTAAGCTCTAAATTAAGCGTGTTATTGGTTAGTAAAAAGCCGCCATGCGGGCCTTTTTCTTGGTGTTCATCTTCATGGCCTTCTTCGTGACCTTCTGCGTGATGATTAGCCGACGCCATAGCCATGCTACTCAAAAATGGGAGTGTAAGTAATTGCGTAATTAATAATGCGATAAGAGTTTTATTCATGATTGATGAGTCTCAATTAAAGGTTGGCCAGTTAAACGCTCAAGGGTAAGGAGCACTTGGTATAGCTCGCTATGCGTTATGATAAGTGCGCGTTTAGAATCAAATAAAGCTTGCTGTGCGTCGAGTAATTGCAATACCGATATTTGCCCTTGTTGATAGCTTTTTAAACTTTGCTTTATAAGCGTTTGCGCTTGTGGAATAACGCGCTGTGTTAAAAGCTGTGCTTGCGCCGCTTTACCTTGGTAATACGCATAGAGCGTGCGTATTTGCTTACGTAACTGTATACGTAATTGCCCTTGTTGCTCATTAAGTAGCGTAAGCTGATGCTGCGCAGCCTCAATATTGCCGCTATTAGCGTTACTTAATTGCAGCGGCATTGAAAACGAAAACACTAACGAGCTGGCATCAGTTTGCTGGTTGTAACGCACACCACCACCAAGGGTTAAATCGCTTTGACCGCTAGAGCGTTGCAGCGCTAAATTAGCCGTTTGTTGCATATATTGCTGCTGTAGTAGTGCAAATTCTGGTGCTGTATTTACCGCAGCAAGTAGCGCGGCTTCACTTTTAATAGCAGCCATTTGTGAAAAATCGCCCGCATAGTAATCACTCACTTGCTCCTCTTGCCAAAGCTCATTGAGTGCTAAGCGAGAGCGCTCAAATTCACTTTGTAGCATGGCCGTGTTTAAATCTACTTGGCTTAATGCATAGCGCATGCGGGTTACATCAGCACTTGAGACCGCACCGGCTTTAGCGCGTTTTTCAATTGCGTTGAGTGCCTGCTTAACAGTGTTTTTACGCTCACTATTTAGTGCAATTAACGCCTGAAATTTTAGCACTTGGTAATAACGCTCAGCGGTGGTTGCTAAAAGTGCTAACCGAGTATTTTTATACTCAATTGTTTGCGCTTTTATATTTGCAGTAGCGTAGTTAATACGATTTTGGCGTTTATCGCCAAGCTCAATTAACTGGCTTAAAGCCAGCGTGTACTGCGCCCCCGAAAACGCATGAGAGCCATGAGTTCCTAAAAAGTTTTCAGCTTCAAAGCTCAGCTCAGGGTTAGGTGAAAGCGCGGCTTGGCTTTTAAGCGCGGTTAATATTTTTTGATGGTACGGGTAGCGTTTAAGCTGTAAGTTTTGCTGCTCAGTATTTTTAAGCGCTTGCTTTAGCGTTAATACGTTTTGAGGCTCGCTTTTTGCCAAAGCGCTCAGTGTTGGTAGTGCACACAGTAGCGCCACCAGCATAAGTAGTTTTTTGTTCATATAGCATATCCGTTTTAACAAACAGAGTTGGCTTAATCACTATGCCTATTTTAATAACAAGCGCGATTAAGCAACCTAAATATGTACATAATTAGCCTTGTAGCGCACAGGCGCAGGCAGTTATATACAAAGTGTTTAAAATTTAAAAACTAGCTATAAAAATTGGGTGGCGGAACATCTGGTGGGTAATTTAAACCATTGTAACAAGCATTGTTTGTGGCTTGGCTTTGTTCAGGGCTTATTGAATGATTTATCGTACTGTAGTAACCACAGTGGCAATGCTGATGGGCATGAATTTCAGTAGGTGGTTGCGCGTCTTCATCGTTTGTATCGGCCACAGACTGAATGTGCGAAGCATGATCGACTTCTTCTTGTAAATGATACGCGGCAGCATCACAGCTAATAAAGCTGTGTACAAGCACAAGAAGTATCACGACTAAAAAGTAGTTTGAGCGCATCCATTACCTAATTAAATTTAAAGTAGGTTCCTATTTTACAAACTAGGAACAGCGGCATATTAAACCCGCACGCGTCTTGAGGTCAATAAACAACGCGCAAAACCGTTGATAAAAGTTTACTGCCCTTCGTCTACACAACATTCGTTTTGTAAAAAACCAATTACATCGTCTAAGCGCTGGTACATAGCCACGCAATAAAGCGTGCGCCCTTCGCGCCTTTGGCTAATTAGCCCAGCGTTAACTAAGCCCGATATATGGTGCGAAAGTGTAGAGCCCGCCATGCTTAGCTCTTCTTGTATATTGCCAACACTAATTCCAGTGTGCCCTGCTTTAACTACACGCTTATATATAGTTAAACGCGTAGGATGGCCTAATTCTTTTAATGCTTTTGCAACGTCGATAATTTCCATTACAACCTCGTAATTTCTAAATTATTAGAAATAATAACAATTTGAATCTTTAAATACAGCTTTATTAGCAAGTTACCTTAAAAGTTAAAAAATAAAACATTTAAAAACAAGGGAATAAAAATCATTTCTATATATCTAGAAATAAAGTATTGACGATATTATTGCCCACCAATATACTTCCATAAAATTCGAAATATAACTTACTTAACGTAAGTTATACCTTGTGTACTTTGGAGTGCGTTATGAGTAATGAAATGCTAGCAATGGCAAAAGAGGCGTTAGGCATGTTTGCCTTTTTAGCTACAGAGTTAACTATTTTATTTATTGTTATTAGTTATTTAGTGGGTGTTTTACAGCTATTTATAACACCCGAAAAAATTCAATCTATTTTAAGTTCAAAAAACGGTAAGGGCTACGTTGCTGCTGCTTTATTGGGGGCTATTACACCATTTTGTTCGTGCTCAACCATTCCGTTTTTAAAAGGATTATTAAGAGCGAGAGCGGGCTTTGGACCTATGATGGTATTTTTATTTGGCAGCCCGCTACTTAACCCGGTGATCATTGGGTTATTTGTAATTACCTTTGGCTGGCAGGTCGCTTTATTTTACTTTTTAGTGGCTATGGTGGTGTCGGTTGTAGCAGGCTATACCCTTGAAAAGCTAGGCTTTGAAAGGTATGTAAAACCAGAAGCTTACAGCACAGAATCTACTAGTAGCTGCGCAAAACCAAGCTGTAGTGAGCCTAAAGAAGTTGAGCCAAGCTGTGCAACCACAAACTGCGGCGAACCTAAAGCAATAGAGCCTAAAAAAGCGCAGCCTAATCGCTGGGTAAAAGTGTGGCACGCCACCTTTAAAGACTTTAAACAAGTGTTTCCGTACTTAATGCTAGGGGTAGCAATAGGCTCGTTTATTTATGGCTTTATTCCTACCGAGCTAATTGCTAAATATGCGGGCGATGGTATGTGGTATGCCATTCCTATTGCAGCCATTATTGGTATTCCACTTTATATTAGAGCCGAAGCCGTTATTCCGCTCAGTGCCGCATTGGTCAAAAAAGGCATGGCGCTTGGCTCGGTAATGGCATTAATAATTGGCAGCGCGGGCGCAAGCTTAACAGAAGTTATTTTGCTTAAATCAATTTTTAAAAACCAAATGATAGCCGCCTTTTTGTTTGTCATTATTACTATGGCTATTGGTGCAGGCTTTTTATACCAAGCTATTTTTTAAATGCTCATTTTTCTAAACTCAGTGGGTGACACGCCCACTGAGTTTTTAAACCGTTTTGAAAAATTAAATATATTAGGGTACCCCACGTAAGCGGCAATATGGGCAACCGGCCAGCGGGTATTTAGTAGCAAGTTTTTAGCCCGTTTAATACGTAAATAAATAAGCTGCTGCATTGGGCTTTTACCAAATTGTGCCTGGCATAACCTGTGTAAATGCGGTGCTGAGTAATGTACTTGTTCGCACATAGCCTCTATTGTCCAATCAAATTGCAGGCGTTCTTCTACCTCTAAAAACAAGCTGGTTAATCTATTTTGCCCGTTTATTTGCGGCTCGCTTTGAAGCGTAGTGTTTAAATAGTGGCTTAAAATAGGCATTACGCCTTCGCGCAAAGTAGCGTTTGCCTCGCTGTATAAAAGCTCCATTGCTAAATGTAATGGCGCTAATTGCTGATTAGTTAATACTTTAGCCTGCGCTAAATTTAAATGTTGCCAGCGCTTGGTATTTGCAAGGTTTAGCCAAATCACATCCCATTTTTCGCTCGCTATTTCAACCTCAAAACTTTGCCTTGCAGGCAATATAGCTAAGCTATTTTCGGCAAGTGTATATTGGTTATTAATGGTTTTTAGCGTGCCCTGGCCAGCCAAAGTATAAAAAAGAGTGTGTTCAAGCGGGTTAGTACGTGCAACACAATAATCACCCAATAAATTTGAGCAACCTGCCAGCTCTATTTCAAGGTTTGGCATTTGCGAAAGCGTGGCTAAATCAATAAACCGCTCTGTACACTCTGGGCCAATATCGAGTACATCTACAATAGTGTTGCGCATAATTAAAATAATAGTTTTGGATAAATAAAAGAGAGCTTTAAGCATAACCGCAACGCATTATTTTAGCTATATTTAAGCCACTATAATTGCCACACATGCAATAGGACACGAATGAACTCACTACAGCACATAATCAACCGCCGCGATTGGGAAAACCCAATTTCGGTGCAAGTTAATCAAGTAAAAGCGCACAGCCCACTCAATGGCTTTAAAAGCGTTGAGCATGCCCGTACAAACACTCAATCACAAAAACAAAGTTTAAACGGCCAGTGGGATTTTAAATTATTTGATAAACCCGAAGCGGTTGATGAGTCATTACTAAGTGAAACACTCGCCAGCGACTGGCAAAGTATTCCAGTGCCTTCTAATTGGCAACTACACTGCTTTGATAAACCTATTTATTGTAATGTTAAATACCCCTTTGCAGTTAATCCGCCTTTTGTACCAAGCGATAACCCAACAGGTTGCTACCGCACTGAGTTTACTATTACGGCGGATCAATTAGCGCAGCGTAACCATATTATTTTTGAAGGCGTAAACTCGGCGTTTCATCTTTGGTGTAATGGTCAATGGGTGGGCTACTCGCAAGATAGCCGCTTAGCCAGCGAATTTGATTTAAGCAAACTGTTAATTGCAGGTACTAATCGCATTGCGGTTATGGTTATTCGCTGGAGCGATGGCAGTTACCTAGAAGATCAAGACATGTGGTGGCTAAGCGGTATATTCCGCGATGTTAATTTACTTACTAAACCGCAACACCAAATACGTGATGTATTTATAACCCCAGATTTAGACGCCTGCTACCGCGATGCAGCGCTACATATAAAAACCGCAATAGATGCGCCAAATAACTACCAAGTAGCCGTGCAAGTTTTTGATAGGGAACAGGCGCTATGTGAGCCACACATACAAAGCACTAACAATAAACGTGTTGATGAAAAAGGCGGCTGGTGCGATGTCGTATTTCAAACAATTGATATACAAAGCCCTAAAAAATGGACCGCCGAAACGCCAACCTTATACCGCTGCGTTGTAAGCCTGTTAGATGAGCAAGGCAATACAGTAGACGTAGAAGCCTATAACATTGGCTTTAGAAAAGTAGAAATGCTCAACGGGCAGCTTTGCTTAAACGGCAAACCGCTGCTTATTCGCGGTGTTAATCGCCACGAGCATCACCCAGAAAACGGCCACACGGTGAGTACCACCGACATGATTGAAGATATTAAGCTGATGAAGCAAAATAACTTTAATGCTGTACGTACCGCTCACTACCCTAACCACCCTCGTTTTTACGAGCTGTGTGACGAGCTAGGTTTATACGTAGTAGACGAAGCCAATATAGAAACTCACGGTATGTTTCCTATGGGAAGGCTTGCAAGCGATCCGCAGTGGGCTGGCGCATTTATGTCGCGCTATACGCAAATGGTTGAGCGCGATAAAAACCACCCCTCTATTATTATTTGGTCATTGGGTAATGAGTGCGGGCACGGTGCCAACCACGATTCGATGTACGGCTGGTCTAAAAGCTTTGACCCATCGCGCCCAGTGCAATACGAAGGTGGCGGCGCAAATACCACAGCAACCGATATTATTTGCCCTATGTATGCCCGTGTAGATACCCATATTGCCGACGACGCCGTACCTAAATACTCTATTAAAAAGTGGTTAAGCCTACCGGGTGAAACGCGCCCACTTATTTTATGTGAATACGCCCATGCAATGGGTAACAGCCTAGGTAGCTTTGATGATTACTGGCAAGCATTTAGAGAATACCCGCGTTTGCAAGGTGGCTTTATTTGGGATTGGGTAGACCAAGGTTTATCTAAAACTGATGAAAACGGTAAGCATTATTGGGCTTACGGTGGCGATTTTGGTGATGAACTAAATGACCGCCAATTTTGTATAAACGGCTTATTATTCCCAGACCGTACACCGCACCCAAGCCTGTTTGAAGCTAAATACAGCCAGCAACATTTACAATTTACGCTGCGAGAGCAAACTCAAAACCAATACACCGTTGATGTATTTAGCGATTATGTATTTAGAGCAACCGATAACGAAAAGCTTATTTGGCAGTTAATAGAAAATGGCCAATGTGTAGAGCAAGGCGAGCAAATTATTAATATTGCTCCACAAAGCACGCAAACGCTAACGATTAATACAAAAACGGTGTTTAAAGCAGGTGCGCAATATCACCTTAATTTAGATGTTGCGCTGATTAACGACTCAAGCTTTGCAAATGCCGAGCATGTATTAAACACCGAGCAATTTAAGCTTATAAATAGCCAAAGTTTAAGCGCTAATGCATTTTCGCCTGCTATAGCAAACGCCTCAACGCACGGCGCACTAAATATTAGCGAAACCAACACACAGCTAAATATTGAAGGCGATACCTTTAAACTTGTGTTTAATAGCCAATCAGGCCTTATTGAGCAATGGTTACACAATCAAACCCAAGTTATTTATAGCCCATTGGTTGATAATTTTTACCGTGCCCCGCTTGATAACGATATAGGCGTAAGCGAAGTAGACAACCTAGACCCTAACGCATGGGAAGCACGCTGGTTAAGAGCGGGTATTGGGCAGTGGCAGCGTACATGTCGCTCGTTTGAAGTAGTGCAATCAACCGTAGATATACGTATTACCTGTGTATTTAGTTATGAATTTAATGGCGCAGTACAAGCAAAAACAACTTGGCTTTATACACTTTATAATACCGGTGAAATTAGCTTAAAAGTTGATGTACAACTAAACGATACTCTCCCGCCCATGCCACGCATAGGGTTAAGCACAACGCTTAATAAACCAAGCGATACACAAGTAAATTGGCTTGGTTTAGGCCCATTTGAAAACTATCCAGATCGTAAAGCGGCTGCGCGCTTAGGGTTTTACAGCGCACAATATAATGAGCTACATACACCGTATATATTCCCAACCGATAATGGCGTACGTAGTGATTGCCAATTACTTAGCATTAATAATTTAACCGTAACTGGTGCGTTTTTATTTGCCGCCAGCGAGTACTCACAAAGCATGTTAACGCAAGCAAAGCACACCAATGAGCTAGTAGCTGATGATTGCTTACATGTGCATATTGACCATCAACATATGGGGGTTGGCGGCGATGACTCGTGGAGCCCAAGTACCCATAAAGAGTATTTACTAGAGCAAAAGCAATACAACTACTCTTTAAAATTTAGTGCTAAATAAAACAGCGCTTAATCCATACAAAAATAGCGGCTAATTTAGCCGCTATTTTTTAATACTGAATTGTTATTTATTACTACTGAGGCAGCGATTTGTTCGCTAACTTTTTAGCAATTACGTTATCAAACGATAAGCTACCTGCCCCTTGTATAGCCAGTGCAGCCGTTGCAACTAACAAAGTAAGTGCGAACTCATAGCCGTTGTTTGCTACAAATAAACCATGACTAATGTGCACGCTAAATATCGCAATCAGCATAGTAAACGCCGTAACTACAGCTGCTGGGCGCGTTAATAAACCAATGGCTAAGGCAATACCGCCAAAAAATTCAGCGCTGCCTGCCATCATTGCAAGCCAATAGCCAGGCTCAAGGCCAATGCTTGCCATCCACTGCCCAGTGCCTTCAAGGCCGTAGCCGCCAAACCAAGCAAATAATTTTTGTGCACCGTGCGCTGCTAAAATCAAACCAACGGGTACACGTAAAATAAGTGCTGCCATGCCTGCGTTAGAGCTTAATAATGAGTGTAAGTATTTCATAGTGTGATCCTGTTTTATTGTTAATAAGGCTAGTAACCAATGAGTACAGTTTACTATCATCATTTAAAACAATTAATACGAATATTATTGCCAAATTATCAACATGGTGTTTTTAATTACTTAACTAAGTTGCGCCTATTTTGTACTTGCGGGCATAAACACCTCAGGAGCTAGTTTAATAGCGCACTTTTAAGCGTTATTAAACAGTAAACTAATAGCTAAATAGTCCGGCTCTGCTAGTATAAAAAAAGTAGTAAAAATTGGATCCGCTTATGAGCTATAAAGGTAATAGATTGACGTTTTTCCCACCTAAAAATAAGGGGGCGCTCTTTTTTGTTTTCATTACTTTGCTCACGTTATTTATTACTTTTGATTCTCATGCTGCCGATACATGTAAAATAAAGCACTTAAACTCACCCACGCCTGCCTCAGTGCTAAAGGTAAATACTCCTTCTGAACTCACTGCTCAACGCGGTGTTAATCAATATCAAATAAGTTGCTCTGTTAAAAATGGTGGCGTACTAAGCTTTTTACGCCCGGGGTTAGATAGCTTTACTTGGCAGCAAAACAACACTATAAAAGCGCCCTTAAAAGCAGGGCAAGTAGCCTACTTAATGGACTCGGGGGCTTTTACAGCCACAATAACATTAGAATCAAAGCTTAATTACACACCGCGGTTTAAATGGCAGCCAACTCATATTTATTTTAAAAAAGCACAGCAACATTCGCTGATTATGGGCTCATTTTATGGGTTGTGCATTACACTTATTTTTTATGTATTAATAATGGGACATAGACTTAACGAAAGTGTATTTAAGCTCTACAGCATTTACATTTTTTGTATTGGCAGCTTTATTTTACTCCAAGAAGGGCAACTGTATTTATTTGTAACGCAGCATATATCTGGCGTTATTTTTAACTTATACCTACTTAGCATTGGCTTAACCGTACTAAGTGCCACGTGGTTTATGCTTGCGTTACTCGAGACTAATAAACGCTGGCCTAAATTAACTAAGCTGCTCAAAACATTGGCCTGTACTGTAATGCTATGCGCGGTACTTAAAATGCTCGTTACCGACCTGTTATTTTGGACAATAGCAGGGCATATAATGGCTTATTCTTCGCTGTTTATTGTGGCTGTTATTTTTACTTTAGCAGCCATGCAAGCCCTCAAAGGTGTACGCGAGGCAACACTCGTATTTGTAGCGCTTAGCTTTGTATTAGTAAGTATGATTTTTAGGGTGCTGCTTATTAACCAAAGCCCGTTTATGCAGCGTTATGGGTTTGTGTTAGCGTTTGCGGTTGAATCATTTTTATTAGCTGTTGCGGTTTCAAGGCGTATAAGCCGAATGCGAATTGCACAAAAGCGCGCCGAAACCGAAGCAGACTACGACCCCCTTTGTGGTATTTTAAACCGCAGGGGCTGGGCTAAAAAATCATCCGCGCTTATCAATATGCACGCCAAAAAAGGCGGCGTATTATGCTTGATGTATATAGATTTAGACGACTTTAAACAAATAAACGACAGCTACGGCCATGCTGTAGGCGATGACGCTTTATGCAACGTTGCCCGTTGCTTAAAAAGCAGTGTTCGCAGCAGCGATGCTGTAGGGCGCTTAGGCGGTGATGAATTTGTCGTGCTTGCACATTTTTATACTAATGCGCAGGTAAACCCTAAAACTCATCATTTAAAAACCGCCTTAAATAGGCTCACAATAAATCACAACAACGACCCTATAGCCATTAAAGCAAGTATGGGTACTACCGTATTTAGTGAACCGCCCCACTCCATTGATGAAATTTTAAAAGCGGGCGACACCGCCATGTACCACGAAAAAATACAACGAAAGGTTAAGCCACTCACGTTAGTAGATGGCTAAATTTAGGCAATACTGCTTATTGCTATTAAACCGTAGCCGGCTTGGCAAATTGTTTACGGTTTACATAGTGGCTCATAATAATGGTAAATAAAGTTGAGCACACTGCAGCCGCTGCATATACCTGCCAAATCACAAATTCAAACTTAAGCGCGAGTGCAATCACAGCAAAAAACACACAGCCCCCTAACGAACCAATAATGCCGCCGTTAAGCACCTTATACGCCGAGTATTTTTTATCACTTGCATGCGCAATACTGCCCATAACCGCCAAAATTACCGGAAAAGTAGAAAGTAACCCGCTCCACATTGACCCTATTTTTGCCGATATAAACGTAACTAACATAATAAAGCAGCTGACCAATAACATTTTTAGCGGCAGCTCCCACGAAGCGGTAAAAGGTTTGGCATCGGGCGCAAATTTTAACTTACTAGATGCCAGCGCAAGCACCAATAAAGTACTAAGCGAGAGCACCGATGCAAAGGCAATATTCACCGGCAATAACAAGGTAAATGCACTAAAAGCGCACCATAGTGTTAATGTAGCAAACAGCGCTTTAACTACCCCATATTTTGCAAGCATGGCAGCATAACAAAAACAAAATAAGCCTATACCGCTCATGCCATACAACGACGCCACAGCCGAGTTACTGGCAAATAACTTACCTTGCTCAAGCGCAATAAAATACGAAATAGGGCCCGATGTAATAGGCAAGCCCGGAATAATACCGCTCACAAAACTGCCAAAGCGTTTTTGAGCAAAGTGAATAAATAATAAAAGTAATGGCGCAATGGTGAGTTTTAACAGCAACATAAATAACTATAAAGTATGAGAGTTGCGCGTTAGTCTACGTTTAAAATTCCGTACTGTAGAGTGAATAAATATCACTCATACGGTGTAATTATTTTCATCTATAGGTACAAAAAAGGCCACTACAAAAGTGGCCTATTCTTTAATAAATATTGCTTACGCTTTTTTAAATAAAACCTCAGGGTTTACCATGGTTTTCATTTCAAGCACGTTGCCGTTTGGATCTTCAATAAAAAAGGTTTCTTGTTCAAACTCATCACCAACAAAACGGCGATACGGTTTATCTAGGTATTCAAGCCCCGCATCTTCTATGCGTCTTTTTAAACCGTTAAATTCATCTTCAGATAAATGAATACCAAAATGCGGTACCGCCACTGCGCCCATATCTACATCGTGGCGAACAGTGGGTAAGCGCTCTTCGCTTTGGTGTAATGTGAGCTCATTACCCCAAAAGTCTATGTCTATCCAGCGCCCTTCTTCGCTGTTCCCTGTTTTACAGCCAAGCACATCACAGTAAAACGTTTTCGCTACTTTTAAATCGCCAGCGGGTATAGCCAAGTGCAAACAGTTAGACATAAATTACCTTTAATCTTTTAAATTTGTATATTAATAACCTCTATTATACATAAAATATAATTTATGAAACATTAACAGCCACAAATAAGCATAGTTAATACCAACCAAGCTTAAAAAGTAGCCGTAATAACATTTAACGCTACCACCCACATTTTATTTATTAGAGATAGTTAGAAAGCGTAAAAGGATTAGTTTAAAATGCGCCACTATGATTAAATTCTTATTTTTAAAGTTTATAACCTTCTTTTTAGGCTTTGTTGCCTGCTTTGCCATGCACACAACTTTTGCATTGTCTTTAGTTATTTCGGCGGCGCTTACAGGGCTAATTGGCTCGTTTATTCCCTTTCCTGCTCGGTTTAAAAATCATCCCTATGCGGCTATTTACGCAGGTAGTTTTGCCGGTATGTGCTCTACACACTTAATTACAAGTTATTGGGAAATAGCCATAATTTCTGTTATTGGCGCCAGTTTATATGTGCTTACCATAAATATGTTTACCGGATTTGGCGGAAAGCTTGGCAGTGTTGCCTTTGCAAGCGTGGCTTTATTTATGTTGGCCAAAGGAATGGTTTTATGAATTTAGAATACCCATTTATAGCCTTACTAGGTGCGTTTTTAACGTTTTACTTAGCCAAACATAATCGTTTTGACGGCATACGTGCATCGGCCTCGCTTTCTATTATTGCTTATTTACTATTAAGTGCTTTAAACCTAAACCCCGACTTATACTCAGTCGTGTTTTTTGGCGGCACATTTATAGGCATGAGCGCCCCACACCGTTTTGGTATTTATACCGTGGCCAGCTCATCTATTTTATTTTCGTTTTTATTTGAATACCTGGTACCAAAGCTTGATGGTTATGGCGGTGCGTTAGGTGTGAGTGCGTTTTTATCTATTTGTATTTGCCACATGTTTATTTTACTCGGAGCGCCAAGAAGTAAAAAGCCACTTGGCTAAATCACTCGTTTTTAACCTTAACACTACTGGTTGGGTAGCCAAATAGTACTTTGCATTTAGCTTTTAACCCTTTCGCCGTATAGGTACTTTTTAATAAATAAGCCCACTGATGAAACGTTATTATTAGTGGGTTATTACTATTTAGCTGCCCTACTATGCCGTATTTACAGGGCTGGTTTTTGTCTTCTTCTACAAAGGTGCCAAATATTTTATCCCAAATAATAAGCACACCGGCAAAGTTTTTATCAAGGTAGCGTTTATTAATTGCATGATGAACCCTGTGGTGCGATGGCGTATTAAATACGCTTTCAAACCAACCTAACTTAGCCACTATTTGCGTGTGCACAAAAAATTGATACGCCAAATTAAGTGCTACTACACTAAATACGGTTAAAGGGTCAAACCCTAGTAGTATCATAGGTAGCCAAAATACCCACATGCCGGCTACTGGGTACATTATGCTTTGCCTAAACGCAGTGGTAAAATTCATTTTAGTGGAGCTGTGGTGAACCACATGCGCAGCCCACAACCAATGAATATGATGCGACGCACGATGAAACCAATAGTACAAAAAATCTTGCAGTAAAAATGCAAAAGCAACGCTTAATACACTTAGCTTTATATCAAATAAGCGGTACTCGTAAAGCATGTAAAAAAATGGCATAAGTAGCAGCAGTGCCATTGCATCTGCGCCTTGGTGCAACAAGGCTAAAACGGTGTTTGCTAGGCTGTCTTTTATATTGTAATAGCGCTTAAATTTTACAAATTCAAAGCATACAAACACTAAAAACACAGGGCTTAGGGCAAGTAAAATAATTTCTGAGTTCATACTTTGCCCGCCATAAAGTAATGCTGCAGTTTATTTAATGCCTGGGTTATATCTTTACTAATTAGGTGTTTTAGCAAAGCATTTGGCAGCCACCACGGCGCTTTGCAGCGTATACAATAATTAAGCTCGGTAGTGATACTTTTAGCCCCTGTATTAGCAACTAAATAAATATCACCTTGATGGTGCGCCACAGGCTTATTACCTTCTATTTGGTAGCAAATGTGGCTGGGGTTAGCCATTATTATACGCTCATTAAACGTGGCATTTGCCATTTTCACTTGCCTAATGGCACCTTTACCGCCTTTTAGCTCACCGCTATTTGCTGTTTTTATTAGCTCAAACTTGGCATTAAAAAAACGATCTAACTGTTGATGATCCAACAAGGTGGTTATTATTTGCAAAGGATCTGCATTAAGCGTTTGTTTTATTGATATAAAGATCATTGTTTACAGCGAAGATAATTACTCATGTAACTAGCATATAAAAATTGAACATGGCAAGCTTGCTCATACACGACCATTTTTTAGCTTTAGACGACAAATGCATACACTGGCTGATCATTACTTTTCAAGCATTTTAGATTACTTGCAAACCCAAGGTATTGATTCTAGTACGGCTCTTAAGGCAATCGGGTTTACTGAATTTAGTCGCCAGCATAGTCAGCAATTAGCACCCCGGATTAGTTTACAAAGTTACAATGCGCTGCTTGTGTATGGCCAAAAAGCGCTAAACGATCCGCTGTTTGGTTTTACTTTAGGTATGCACATTCGCCCCGCAGATTACGGTATATTGGGCTATTTAATAGAATCGAGCGATACCCTAAGTAGCGCTATAAAGGCACTGTTAAATTACGACAGCTTAGTGGCAGATATTGGTAAAGCGCAGTTTTTACAAACTGCAGACACCGCTACGGTGCGCTGGCATGCTCATCCTCATTGTAATGAACAAGTAGTATTACGAAACATGACTGCGTGGGTAAGCGTTATTCGCCAATTGATAAACGCATCACTTTGCCCAAGCAGTATCAGCTTTATACATAATTGGCCTAAAAGGCACACACAACAGTTAGAGGCGTGGTTTAAATGCCCCGTTATAAGCGGCGCAGCGCATAACCAAATAAACTTTCCGAGCAGTTATTTAAACCTTGCCTTTAAAACCGATAACGCCATTGTAAATGCTACATTTAAGCAGCTTTCACAACAGCAGCTATCGCGTTTTAAAAGTCAGCAGTGCTTAACAGAAAAAGTTAAACAGCTACTTATTGCAAAAACAACATTACAAAATTGCCAGCTTATTGCAGTTGCAAGCGCACTAAACGTAACACCGCGCACGCTACAGCGACATTTAAAAAAACAACATGTAACCTTTGCGCAATTGCTAGAACAAGAAAGAAAAAACCGCTCCCACACGTTAGTTGGCACGCTCCCACTTAGCGAACTAGCTAACCTGTTAGGCTTTAAAGATCAGAGCTCGTTTAATCGTGCTTTTTTACGATGGCACCATTGCACACCCACACAATTTTTAAAACGTAAATGAACCACAGTGTTATTCACATTAAATAAACATTTATGGTATACCTTTTAATCAACACTCTTTAAACTAGAGCGCATAATAATTAAAAATGTGGGTTATATTTGTGCGTGTAGTATTAAGTATTTGTGTGTTTATGCTTTATAGCGCCATGTGCAACGCACAAACCATTACCTTTGTAGCAGAAGATCTCCCGCCTTATCATTTTATAAATGAAAATAACGAACCCGACGGCGCATTAGTCGATTTAGCCAAAGCCACCATTAAACACACAAAGCTATCCGCCAAGTTTGAAATAATTCCTATGGCGCGTATTTTTACAATGCTTAAAAACAACCCAAATGCAATTGCATTGTCTCTTTTAAAAACCCCCATTAGAGCAAGGCAATACACCTGGCTAGGTGAGTCATACTTTGCCGATGCTTATTTAGTTAGCTTAAAAAACCGTACTGATGAAGTTACCCACCTTAATCACGCAAAATTTTACCAAGTGGCCACAATACGTGGCTATTCAAGTGCCACCTATTTAAAAAACGCCGGTTTTACCGAAGACAAAAACCTAGTTCTTGTAAGCTACTATCAGCAACTGTGGCAAATGCTTTATAAAAAACGCATCGACTTTGTACTAACCAATACACTTACATTAAATAACGAGCTAAAGCACTCAGGCCTAAATCCCAATTTAATAACTAAGCGAATTCATTTAACCGACTACCCTTCAAAATTATATTTTAGTGCCAACAAAACCCTAGATAAACACACCGCAAGCGCTATTAGCCATGCACTTAACACGCTAAAAGAAAACGGCGAATATCAGGCTATTTTAACCAAGTGGCAGCTACCGCTTCCGGCTACTGCCAACAAGTTGTAATAAACAGGGTCTATAATTTTAGCAACGCAAACACTGCTAGTTGGCTATGCGAACAATTAAAACACCTCAGGGTATAAAACTCAGTTACCAAGACGAAGGCGATAAAAAAGCCCCCGCAATCATACTTATTATGGGTTTAGGCGCACAAATGACTGTGTGGCCCGACTCGCTTTACTACACCTTAGTAAAAAAAGGCTTTAGGGTTATACGCTTTGATAACCGCGACACTGGCCTATCTACCCATTTAGAGCATCACCCTAGCCCGAGTTTATTTAAATCGTGGTTAAGTAAACGCCTGCCCATACGCACGCAAACGCCCTATTTACTTGATGATATGGCAAACGATGTATTGGCGCTTATGGCGGCCCTTAAAATAAAAAAAGCGCATTTTGTAGGTGCTTCTATGGGCGGTATGATTGCTCAGCTAATTGCAGCTCAACATAAAAAAAAGGTGCTAAGTTTAACCACTATTATGTCAAGCTCTAGCCTGCCAAGGCTGAGTGCCAAAAGCATTGGCGTGTTTATAAAGCTTGCCAAACTAAAGCCCAAAACATCCAGCCGTGATGAGGCAATAAACTACAACATTAAACTTAACCAACTTATTGGCAGCCCTGCTTACCCTCAATCAGAAGACGCACTTCGCCATCATGCAACGCAAATTGTAGAGCGCTCGCATAATCCAAGTGGCTACAAACGCCAACTTATTGCTATGGCCGCGAGTAAAGATAGGCAACATTTAATTCGTAAAATTAAAACGCCTACTTTAGTAATTCACGGCAGCGACGATGTGGTAATACCCGTAAGTGCAGGCAAAAAAACGGCAAGCCTTATAAAAAAAGCCAAGCTAAGAGTAGTCCCTGGTATGGGCCATAACTTTGCGCCAGAACTTATGCCCCTTATGACAAAGTGGATAGTTAAGCATGTAAAAAAAGCGCAGCGCAAACACCTAAATAAAAAACGCAAAAAACAACAGCAACAAAAAACCACATTGGTATAACCAAAAAGGCACTACAAAAACTACACAAACAAAAAATTGGTAATGTTGATATTTTAAATTGGTATGTTAGATTAAAGTTAAGCGAAGTTAATATCGCTCATTTTTAATATCATCACACAGAGACAACAATGAAAAATCTAACATCTACTTTTAAACTCACAGCACTGGCTGCTGTTACCCCTTTGCTATTTATGGGCTGTGCCAGCACAAGTACACCTGTTGATAGTAATGTCGCAGTACCTGCGTCAAAATTTGATTTATCGCAATGGAAAATAAACGTACCTGTAGATCTCAATAACGATGGAAAAATAGATACCGTAGACGTAGAAGAGATCCAAACCTACGCGCACCCTGATTTTTTCTATCTTGATGATCAAGGTTATATGGTATTTACCTCGCCAAACAAAGCGCTTACCAGTGCCAATTCAACCAATACCCGCAGTGAACTAAGACAAATGATCCGCGGCACCAATACCAAAATAAAAACTAAAAATTCAAAGAATAATTTTGCCCTAGCTGTACACCCGCTATCGGAGCGCTTTGGCTCGGTAGGCGGAAAAATGGAAGCCACGCTAAAGGTGGATCATGTTGCGCTTCGCGCTAACGATCCTAATAAAAAAGCCGCTTATTCTGTGGTGGTAGGGCAAATTCACGCAGGTAAAGACCAAGCCTTAATAGATACAAAACTGGGTTTTGGCTGGGGTAACGAACCACTTAAAATTTATTATAAAAAATGGCCTGGCCATAAAACCGGATCTGTTTTTTGGAATTACGAACGTAACTTACCAAAAAAAGATCCTAACCGAACCGACATTACATACCCTGTGTGGGGTAATACCTGGGAAAACTCGGACGATCCCGGTGCGACAGGCATAGCGCTTGGCGAAGACTTTAGTTACACAGTAAACGTGCATAAAAACATGATGTACTTAACCTTTAGCGCCCAAGGCAAAAAAGACGTTAACTACGCAATTAACTTAGGCAATAACGTAGATGCCTATGGCAAGGTAGATGAAAAAGATCACCCTAATGGCTATGCTGCCGATTGGCATTACTTTAAAGCGGGTGCATATAACCAATGTAGCACCAAAAGCGCTAAAGGCATTTGGTACCCAGGCTGTTTAGGCACTGGCGATTGGGCCACCGACAAGCAAAATGGTGATTACGCCCAAGTGAGCTTTAAAAAATTAGTATTAAGCCCATCAACTAAACCGTAAGCGTTGTTGTAGTTAAGTAGTTTTTAAGTGATGTAAACAGTGGCGATGGTAAATTATTAATGTCGCACCAGCGCCACTGCATACATTTATTTGGCTCGTTTAGCACAGGCTCGCCGCCCTCGTAATCGGCTTTTACGTATAAAGTAATGTAGTGTTTATTCTCAGCACTAAAAATATCGTTAGTAAAATCAAGCTTAGTAATTTTACTCACATTTAGCCCTGTTTCCTCAAATACCTCGCGTATTGCGCACTGCTCAACACTTTCACCAAATTCTAAATGCCCACCAGGCGTTGCCCATGTATTTGCACCATGCGCCCCTATTCGCTCACCTAATAAAATAGTGTTTTGGCGCATTATAATAACCGCAACCCCTACTCTTACTACGTTACTCATATTGTGTTTTCTCTTATTTTAATTGCGCGCCATGCTGAGCCACACGCTTTGTATTGTCAATTTTGTATTTTAAAACCCAAAGTGTTGTTTAACTTTTAGCCGACCATAGTCGAATACCTATCGGTTAAAAAAAAGCCTACCTTTTGTAAGGTCTCTCACACACATTTAGTATTAGGAGCCCACTATGTTAGGCCCATATAAACAACAATACGAAAGCTTTAAACAAAACCCAGCACAATTTTGGCTTGAACAAGCAAAGCGCCTACCTTGGTATAAAAAGCCCGAAAACGCCTACACACAAGACACTGACGGCCTTTACCATTGGTTTGATGATGGCCAACTAAACACCAGTTTTTTAGCGCTCGACCAACACGTTATTGCCGGTTTTGGCGAGCAAACCGCGCTTATTTACGACTCCCCCGTAACCAATACGCAGCAGAAATATAGCTACTACCAGCTACAGCAAGAGGTAGCTAAATTTGCCGGTGTAATGCAATCGTTAGGCGTTAGTAAAGGCGACCGCGTTGTTATTTATATGCCCATGATCCCCCAAGCTGTAATAGGCATGCTGGCCTGCGCCCGATTAGGCGCTATACACTCTGTGGTATTTGGTGGTTTTGCAGCGCATGAACTTGCCGTACGTATAGACGATGCTAAACCTAAACTCATACTGAGCGCTTCGTGCGGTGTAGAGGTAGATAGCGTAATAGAATATAAACCGCTGATTGATCACGCCATAGATCTTGCCAATCATAAAATAGATCACTGCGTTATTTACCAGCGCGAACAAGTAGCTGCCACGCTTATCCCCACAAGAGATATTAACTGGGATGAGGCAATGCAAACAGCCACTGCAGTAGAGCCAGTACCTGTAAGTGGGCGTGATCCTCTTTATATTTTATATACCTCAGGCACCACAGGTACGCCTAAAGGCGTAGTGCGTGAAAACGGCGGCCATGGTGTTGCTATGCACTACAGCATGGAAACCGTTTACGGCATGCAGCCCGGCGAGGTGTTTTGGGCTGCCTCAGATATAGGCTGGGTCGTTGGGCACTCCTACATAGTGTATGCCCCGCTAATTTATCGCTGCACAACAGTATTGTTTGAAGGCAAACCAGTTCGCACACCTGATGCCAGTGCATTTTGGCGAGTAGTAGAGCAATACCAAGTAACTGCATTATTTACAGCGCCCACTGCGTTTAGAGCCATCAAAAAAGAAGACCCTAACGCAGAGGGCTTTAAGCAATACAACACCAGTAGTTTAAAACGCTTATTTTTAGCGGGAGAGCGGCTCGACCCGCCAACGTATAACTGGCTAAAAGAAAAAACCAACCTGCCAATACTCGATCACTGGTGGCAAACAGAAACCGGCTGGGCTATTGCCTGTAATCCTGTAGGCATAGAAGAATTAGTAACAAAACCAGGTAGCTCTACCGTGCCAACTCCTGGGTTTGATGTGCAAATATTAAATATGCAAGGCGAGCAATGCGCACCAAACGAGCAAGGCGTGGTGGCTATAAAATTGCCGCTGCCGCCAGGTTGCTTACCCACCATTTGGCAAAACACAGCGCGCTTTAAAACCGGTTATTTAACTCAGTACCCGGGGTATTATCTTTCCGGCGATGGTGGTTACATAGATGACGATGGTTACCTATTTATAATGGGCCGCACCGACGATGTTATAAACGTAGCAGGCCATAGGCTTTCAACCGGCGAAATGGAAGAAATAGTCGCATCCCACCCAGCCGTTGCAGAGTGCGCGGTGTTTGGGGTTACCGATACACTAAAAGGCCAATTACCGATGGCCATGATCGTACTTAAAAACGACTTTACCGGCTCCCCTACCGATGTAGAGCAAGAGCTTGTGCAAACAGTACGCAACCAAATAGGCGCTATAGCGTGCCTTAAAACAATAATAAGCGTAGAGCGATTACCAAAAACTCGTTCAGGTAAAATACTACGCAAAAATTTACGTCAACTGGTCGATGGCGACGAACTACAAATTCCTTCAACCATAGACGATGCCGGTATTTTTGAAGAAATAAACCAGCAGCTCACCCTGCGTTAAATCCAACCTAACAAAGCCATTTTATATTTAAAATAAAATGGCTTTTACTTTGACTGAAATTTTATACTCATTAGCACTTTCTTACTTAATGCTAGGGTCTGTTGATCTTTTAAGGTTAAATTTGCAGCTGTCTGTTTGGTATTTAGGCAAGGCAGAGCCTATATAGTGTGGTTGTTCCCCACAAATAGGCGATAACGTAGCATTAATGCCAAACAGGCGCTGCCCAATGGGTTCTTCCTAGGGGCTATTTACTCTTTGTTGCCTACATGGATGTAGGTAAAGGGCGTGAGCAGGACG
>NZ_DCYU01000124.1:0-17336 GCF_002331165.1 Pseudoalteromonas sp. UBA2102 | reverse complement strand
TGCTGAGGCGCTCAGTGCTAAACCAAGTAAAGAGACCAATGGCTTATTAAGATTAAATTTCATTCTAAATCCCCTTACTTATACTGGCCATTTCTTGAGCTACACCTGTTACAATTGTAAGTTCGTGCTTTGCTTTAGAGCCATATTGAATAGTGGTAGAAACTTGCAACATGTTACACGATATACCGGCAGTAAAATTAAATCGGCGTGGGCATTCTAAATCAAGCGCCCCCTGATTTAGGTTTACCATTTTGCTTTGCATATCGTCGTGCGTGGCTATTACCATCCCTTCATCATCTGCGCCTGCATGAGTTGATACTTCATCTGGCGTTAAAAAAAACTGATTAGCAGCACCTTTGCTTGCCTCATCAGAAATCATTCGCTGTACTTCTCCAATAAGCTCATTTTCAGCGACTTCTCGCTCTTGAGCTGCATTGGTAATTTTTATATCTACACTACTGCTGCTCATTAATGTAACGGCAATTCCCGTTACAGCAATAACCATAATAAGGGCTGTAATAAGCACAACACCTTGTTGTTTATTTGCGTGTTTACTTAGATACGCCATAAATTTGCTCCCACGTTATTTAAACGAATTGTGGTGGTAAATACTGTTCTTCTGTAAGTATCGGTAAAAGTGAGCTCTCGGGAGTCTTCATCTTCACCTAAAATATATGTTTGATTTTTTATTTTAAGACCCGGATCTGGCTGCAATGCTCTAACTAATAAAAAAACCTGCACTGTTAGAATACTTTTGCGGTTTTCCCAGTCAGAGTGCTGCATGTCCTCAATGCTTCGGTACGAATCAACACGGCTATCACTGTCTGTATCTAAACCAAATACAAAGCGCATGTTTTCAACGCCCTCCATTATGGTTTCGGCCTTCATGTTGGCGCCATTTAAGCGTTTACGCATTAATGCTGGTACTGTAAGGCTTTTATTATTTACCGTATAAGTTTGCTCTGCGAGGTAATAAACATGATGGCTATAAGGCCACACCGTGGCATTAACGTTTAAACTACCCGCAGCTACAACGCCTCGGGTAAATTCTGCGCTTTCTTGCTCAGCTATAAAATAGTTTTCATCCGCTTGTGTTTCATTAGTGGCGCCATCTACCGTGAGCTGCTCACCTTGTAAAAACTTGATTTGTAAAATGTCAGTTCCTGCAATTGGCTTACTTATACAGTTAAGCTCACTTGTTGAACTGGCCTCTTTTGCATAAATAGTTCTGAAATTGCTAGAGGATGCTAAATCTGGAAAGCTGCCGTTATTAAGCCCTTCGAAGCAATCACCACCAGGGTTAGCTAACGTTTGTGTGTTTGCTGCAGTAAACGAATCATCATAATAAGTTCCCCAAAAGCCTACCTGCTCTATATCACGCTGCATAATATTAATGGCTAAGCGGCCTGACTCTTGTAACTCGCCTATTGTCATTGTGTCTTTTGTGGTTACTTTCATGCCAATATAGGTAAACATCACCCCACCTAAAATGAGCCCACCAATAAATAATGAAATCATCATTTCTATTAGTGTAAAACCTTTTTCTCTCATGTTAGCTCCTTAGGTATATATAGCTATTTAATGCAACCAAACGGCGTTTTTTATCGTCAGTACCGCATTTTAGCGCTTTGGTTTCATCATTGGCATTAAACTCTTGGCGGCCTTGCCAAGACACTATTACTTCAATATTAAACCCACGCCCACCCGTACCTGCTGCAGCCGTAGGGTTTATACATACAGTGGCATCATCGAGAGAGCCGGTATTTTCGCGTGCACGAATGGCGCGTTTCCATTGCTGTAAATCAAGGGCTGCAACTTGCGCTGCAGTGCATGACCCACTAAAACAAGCCGTAGAGGTAGACGTTGATGTTTTACTGGTAAAAGTTTGCGTATATAAAGCAACTAGCTGTGCGGTATCATTTGCTCTAATGCGCTGAATAATATCATTTCCTAACGCTACCGCGGCTGCGCGCTGCATAGAGTCAAAGCTTGCCTGCTTAGCTTTTGCTTGCAGTGCAACAGCGCCTAATAAGCCAAAGCTTAAAATAATAAACGCAATCAGCACTTCAATTAAGGTAAAGCCTTTTTGAGGTTTTTTGTGAGGTGAATGCATAGTAAAAACCAAATAAATTTTATCTGATTATAAGTTTATGCATTGAAAATGTAGATGCAATATATACTAGGACAAGCGGTTAAATTTGTTGATAAACGGTTAACAGCATCAAACCAATTGAGCTTTGAGGATTAAAGTTACTCTATCTGGAGGCGATTTAACTCCAGCGCAATGCTGCTAATTTAGTGGGCTCAATAGCGGCCTCTGCCTTACTTAAAAAGCCAAGCAACCTACTAAAAATTCAACCTAAAACATAACAGGCTCTAACTTAGCGCATTTTTTACTGTTTTTAGCTCTCGCCTACTTACGCTTAATTGCTCCTTACATCCGGCTAGTTCTACGCTATGTACACCAGGGCTTTGAGTATGCAAGGCAACAAGCTTTTGTTTGTTTATGAGCGTGTTTCTGTGAATACGTAATAATTGCGTTGGGAAGCGTTGCTCAAGTTGTTTTAAGCTTTGTTCAATTAGGGCCTCGCCTTCTTTAAATACCATATTGGTGTATTTTTCTTGGGCATTAAAGTAATACACTTGATCAAGTTCAATACTTTTTATTGTGCCACCAAGCTGATAACTAATTTTTGTAGATTGCTGCTTTTGCATTTGCGCTTTATTTAAACGCCCTACTTGCACTAACACTTTATTTAATGCTTGTTCAGTAACTGGTTTTACTAAGTATCCTGCGGCACTGAGCTGTAGCGCATCAAGTGCATACTCGGGGTAAGCCGTTACAAATACTATTGCAGGTGGCACGCTCAGTGTATTGAGTTGCTGCGCTACCTTTAGACCATTAATACCCGGCATATCTATGTCTAAAAAAACCAAATCGGGATGAATCTGCTTGATAATGGCAAGCCCCTGCGCGCCGTTATCACCTTCGCCTTTAACTAAAATATGCTCGTTGTGCTGCAGTAGCCGCTTTATTCTAGCGCGAGCTAGCGGTTCATCATCAATAATTACAACATTCATTGGGGGTTCTCAAACTGCTTAGGGATCACCACTTTTACTCTAAATACATCCTCTTTTTGTGTGATCGCTAGTTGTGCTTTTTCTTTGTAATATATAAACAATCGCTGGCGAATATTTTCAAGTGCCATGCCGTTATTTGGTCTTTTTAACGCCTCATTATGAGTGATAGGGTTAGAAACAATCAATGTTAAATACCCTGTTGTTACGTGTAGCTCGACACTAATAACGGCCCCTGTTTCACTGGGCTCTACCCCATGACACACCGCATTTTCTATTAACGGCTGAAGGGTTAAGCACGGAATACTAATATCTGGTAAATCAGCAGGCACTTGCCAATTAAGCTTTAAACGACTGCCAAAGCGCCAGGTTTCCAGCGCAACATATTGTTTTGATAAGGTCAGCTCATCTTCGAGAGAAACGCGCTGTCCCGAGCGCATAGCCGCTTGCGACAACGCCGCAAGCGCAAGTATTGCTTGCTCTGCAGCATCGGCATCATGATGTGTTAGCTCGGCGGCGGTATTAAGGCTATTGTACAAAAAATGAGGGCGAATTCTGGCTTGCAAAGCATCAAGCTCTGCGCGCGAGAGCGCTTTTGTTTGCTGCTCTTTTTCAAAATAAATCAGTAAAAACTGTACAAATAAAGCCGTGATCAAAAAAACAATTAAGCAGTTTCGTAATACAAAATAAATACTCGTTTCATTATTTGCAATATCTAAAAAATAGCGGGCACACAGCACACTAAATAAAGCGGTACTGACTAAAAAGGAAATGAAAAAAGCAAAAAGTTGGGTGGTTTGCGGCTTTTTTTGTAAAACACCCCGAAAAGAGTATAAAGCAGAAATACTAACCAAAACGGTCAAATGAGAAAATAAACTAATTACGCCAAGGCTTTGCCAGCTATCCCCCTCAACAAAAGGAGCAAACGCTAAGATGGTAGCTACAACTTGGGTAACAATAAGCGTGGCAAGTACCCCGCGCTCGTTAAAAAGAGCCGAAAAAAGCAATGTTTCACCTTGCGGTAACTTGCTCATAACGGCTCTCCTTGTAATCTAAATAATTAATTTATATAGATTAACGCAGCTCAACAGGAACGGCAAATACGATATTCTCTTCTTCACCTGGGTTTTCAACTACCTGCTTGCCGCCTAGCTCTTTTAAGCGTGCAATAACTTGTTGTACAAGCACTTCTGGCGCAGAAGCCCCCGCAGTTACTCCCACAGAGTTAGTTTCGCCAAACCACTGTGCTTCAACATTGGTTGCATCATCGATTAAATAAGCGGTTGTGCCCATTTTATCTGCAAGTTCACGTAAACGGTTAGAGTTAGAGCTGTTTTTAGCCCCCACAACTAATAACACATCTACTTTGTCTGCTAAATCACGCACAGCATCTTGACGGTTTTGTGTCGCATAGCAAATGTCATCTTTACGCGGGCCATCAATTGCTGGGAATTTTTCGCGCAGCGCATCAATTACATCTGCAGTGTCATCTACCGAAAGCGTTGTTTGGCTACAATAAAATAGATTATCAGCATTTTTAACGTTAAGTTTGGCAACATCTTCTGCGGTTTCTACAAGGTAAATACCACCGTCGTTATTGTCATACTGCCCCATAGTACCCTCAACTTCTGGGTGTCCATGGTGACCAATTAAAATACACTCAATACCTTTACGGCTCGCACGCGTTACTTCCATATGCACTTTAGTAACTAATGGGCATGTTGCGTCAAATACTTTTAGATCGCGGCGTTTAGCTTCTGAGCGTACCGCTTGCGATACACCGTGGGCGCTAAAAATAACAATGCTGTCATCAGGTACTTGGTCTAGCTCTTCAACAAATACGGCACCACGGTTTTTTAAGCCATCTACTACGTAGCGGTTATGAACGACCTCGTGGCGTACGTAAATTGGCTTTTCAAAAATATCTAAAGCGCGCTCTACTATGCTAATTGCACGGTCTACCCCTGCACAAAAGCCTCGCGGGTTCGCTAATAAAATATCCATTAGCCTTGCACCTCAATAATATCTACTTCAAACGTTAAACGTTGACCTGCTAACGGATGATTAAAATCTATAGTAACCGACTCACCTTGTACTTCGCGTACCAGTCCTGGCAGCTCAGTACCATCTGGCTGAGTAAAGGCAATAATTGCGCCGACTTTAGCTGGCGTTTCTGCACCAAATTTACTGCGTTCTACATAGTAAATATTATCTGGATTAGGTTGGCCAAAGGCGTCCTCTGGCTCTAATTCAAACGTTTTGCTTTCGCCTGCACTTAAACCTAGTAAGCACTTTTCAAAATTAGCCGTTAAGCTGCCATCACCCATCGTTAACTTGGCTGGTTTATTATGCACCTTGGTTGAGTCTGCGGCAGAGCCATCTTCTAGTTTAATAGAAAAGTGAAAAATAACCTCTGAGTTTTCACCAATTACAGCTTGGCTCATGCTTTATGCTCCTTCGGACTTTCGCCTGTAAAGGCATCAAATAATAATAATGCGGCACCAATACAAATTGCACAGTCGGCAATATTAAATACTGGAAAATGCGAGTTTTTATAAAACACATGTATAAAGTCAATTACATAACCATAAGCAACACGGTCATATAAATTACCAATAGCGCCAGCAAGCACTAACGCATAAGCACTACATAATATTTTATTTGTCGCTGGTAAACGCTTTAACCACCACACTAATAGCGCACTAATAGCAATGGCAATAAAACTTAAAAACCAACGTTGCCAGCCACCCGCTTCACTTAAAAAGCTGTAGGCCGCTCCATAGTTATGTACGTAGGTAATACTAAAAACAGGTAGTAAATTAATCGACTCTTGATAAGCCATGGTATTTACAACAAGTGTTTTAGTGGCAAAGTCTATTACAAGCAGTAATAGACTTAACCAAAGCCACACTAAACCACTTTTTTGGGCTAGTTTGCTCACTGAGTAAAGCTCCTAAGCGAATTGACGCTTTTCACCTTCGCCGTCAACATTGCTTACACAACGACCACAAATTTCAGGGTGTGCAGGTTCTGAACCTACATCATCGCTGTAATGCCAACAACGCTCACATTTAGTTGCATCTGTGGCTGCTACGCTAATGTACAAACCTTCAATTTCGGTTGTTTGTGTATCACTTGGCTGGCTATCTACTGCAGATACAGTGACCGCAGACGTTAGTAATACAAAACGTAGTTCATCACCTAATGCTGCTAACTTATCAGCCAGTGCTTTTTCGGCGTATAAGTTAACGCTTGCTTGTAACGTTGCGCCAATTACTTCTTCTTTACGGGCTGCTTCTAGTACGCGGTTTACTTCGTCACGTACATTTAGAATCGCTTGCCAGTCATCGTTGCTAAATTGGCTGTTTGTCGGTGCGTGTAAACCGTCGTACCATACCGATGTAAATACGTAATCGCTACGCTCGCCCGGTAGTGCTTCCCAAATTTCTTGGGCTGTAAAGCTCATAATTGGTGCCATCCAACGAGTCATTGCCTCAGCAATATGATAAAGCGCAGTTTGACAAGAACGACGTGCATGACTGTCGCTTTTTGCTGTGTACTGACGGTCTTTAATTACATCTAAGTAGAACGAACCGAGCTCACCTGTACAGAAGTTCATTAGCTTTTGCGTTACTAATAGCATTTGGTAGCTATCGTAGGCTGCTAAAATTTCTTCTTGTAATTGGGCTGCACGGCCAACAATCCACTTATCAAGCTCAACCATATCATCAACAGCAACTTGGTCTGTTTTTGGATCAAAACCACTTAAGTTAGCTAATAAGTAACGGCTAGTGTTACGAATACGGCGGTAGCGATCTGCAGAGCGTTTAAATATTTCATCCGATACCGTCATTTCGGCGGTGTAATCGGTAGAAGCTACCCATAAACGTAAAATGTCAGCGCCAAGTTTATTCATCACGTTTTGTGGTGAAATAACGTTGCCTAACGATTTTGACATTTTGCGGCCGTTTTCATCTACGGTAAAGCCGTGCGTTAGTACTTGCTTGTAAGGTGCGTGACCGTTAATAGCAACTGAGGTCATCATTGATGACATAAACCAACCTCGGTGCTGATCAGAACCTTCTAGGTATAAATCGGCTGGGCCAACTAACTCTTCACGTGCATCAACAACACACGCATGTGTTACGCCCGAATCAAACCATACATCTAACGTATCTTGTACTTTCATGTATTGCTTGGCATCTTCTTCGCCTAACAAGGTGGCAGGCTCTAGGTCATACCATGCTTGAATGCCTGATTTTTCTACCAGCTCTGCAGCTTGCTCAATAAGCGCTTGCGTATTTGGGTGTAAAGCACCAGTGTCTTTATCAACAAATAAAGCAATTGGCACACCCCAAGTACGTTGGCGTGAAATACACCAATCTGGGCGACCTTCAACCATGTTCGCAATGCGGCTTTCGCCCCACTCTGGCAACCATTGGGTGTTTTTAATTTCGCTTAACGAGTCTTGACGTAAGTTAGCCTGATCCATGCTTACAAACCACTGCGGTGTAGCACGGAAAATAATAGGCGTTTTGTGGCGCCAACAATGCGGGTAGCTATGCGTAAGCGCATGATGATGCATTAAAGCACCGCGCTCTGTTAGTACGTCAATTACACTGGCATTTGCTTTAAATACATGCTGACCAGCAAATAATTCTGTATCAGGTAGGTAAACGCCATTCGCGCCTACAGGGTTTGCTACTTCAAGATTGTAATTTAAGCCTGCCGCGAAATCTTCTTGGCCATGGCCTGGCGCAGTATGTACCACACCCGTACCGGAGTCAGTAGTAACGTGGTCAGCTACAATTACCGGTACATCAAAATCGTAAAATGGATGAGCAACGTGTAAGTTTTCAAGTGCTGCACCTTTAACATAACCTAGTACGTGGAAATGATTAAAGCCATAACGGTCCATTGCATCTTTAACAAGCTCTGAGCCTAAAATTAAACGTTGCTGTGAGCCTTCATCATCTACTTGTACTAAGGCGTACTCTAAATCTGCATGCACTGCTACCGCACGGTTAGCGGGTAAAGTCCACGGCGTTGTAGTCCAAATAACAGTACCTACACTGCCTTGGCCTTTATGGCCATCGGCTAAATCAAAGGCATTAACAACCGCGTCTTGATCTGCAAATGTAAAACGTACGTCAATCGCTGGAGATTGCTTATCTTGGTACTCTACTTCAGCCTCTGCTAATGCAGAACCACAGTCTGTACACCAATGCACAGGCTTTGCACCTTTATGAAGGTGGCCATTTTTAATAATACGACCAAGCACGCGAATAGCGTTTGCTTCAAAGTCATAGTTCATTGTTAAGTAAGGTTTGTCCCAATCGCCAAACACACCTAAACGTTTAAAGTCTACTTTTTGACCTTCAACTTGCTTTTTAGCGTAAGCACGGCATTTTTCACGAAACTCGCTCGCAGTTACTTTAACGCCAGGCTTGCCTACTTTTTTCTCAACCATTAGCTCAATTGGCAAACCATGACAGTCCCAACCAGGCACATAAGGTGCATCAAAGTCAGATAAAGTTTTAGACTTAACAATTATGTCTTTTAAAATTTTATTTACTGAGTGGCCTAAATGGATATCGCCGTTTGCATACGGAGGGCCGTCATGCAAAATAAAGGTCTTTTTACCTTTTTTAGCGCTGCGAATTTGACCGTACAGGTCGTCTTCATACCATGCTTTAAGCATTTTTGGTTCACGTTGTGCCAAATTGCCACGCATTGGAAACTGTGTTTCCGGTAAATTCAAAGTATGTTTGTAGTCGCTCATTAATCCTACTTTCCGTATCTATCGGCTACCTAATTTAAACCAAAACACTGTTTTGCGGCGGCAACATCGGTTGCAATTTGTGCCGTTAACTGTGTTAATGTCTCGAATTTTTTCTCATCGCGAAGTTTTTTTATTAACTCCACGTGCATAAACTGTCCATATATATCTTGTGCAAAGTCAAAAAGATGAACTTCTAACAAAGCACGAGTTCCATTAAAAGTGGGCTTGTTACCAATATTGGCTACCCCATAAACGTGTTTTCCGGCAATGTTTGCTTTTACGGCAAACACCCCATTTACAGGGCAAACTTGGCGTTTAAGCGCTATATTTGCAGTTCGAAAACCAAGCTCTCGCCCTCTTTTCCAACCATGTATTACACGCCCTGAAATAGCATAATTATGCCCTAGCATTAACTTAGCATTTTCTAAGTCGCCTGCGGCTAATGCTTCACGTATTAGTGTGCTGCTTACTCTAGCATTTAATTGGCGAAAACTCGCGGTGCTTTTTACATCCATGCCCGCTTGTTTGCCCATACTGAGCAGTAAATTAAAATTCCCTTGGCGCTGTTTACCAAATTTAAAATCATCACCTACTGTGAGTGCTTTAACGCCTAGCTTTTTAATTAAAATATCACTAACAAATTGCTCAGCGTGCATATTGGCAAATTGTTGGTTAAAGCTAATACAAATAACCCGCTCAATACCTAAGTTACTTAGTAATCTGAGTTTGTCGCGTAACCGAGTAAGTCGAGCTGGCGCATTGTTTTTAGCAAAAAACTCTTGCGGCTGCGGCTCAAATAACATCACAGTACTGGGTAAGTTATGTGCTTTGGCATCCGCTAACAGCCCTTTTAACACTTCGCCATGGCCTAAATGCACACCGTCAAAATTACCAATAGTCAACACACAACCATAATGTTGCGCTCGAATATTGTGTATACCTCTAATTAACTCCATGCCACCTAATGCCTTTTTCAGCGAGTATTATTAACGACTTTAAAATCGGTCAAAACCACAGGGCTGCCGATTATAATCTTTTTTTTAGTTTGATTCAGTAGTTGCTACACTTTTTATCGTATTTAGTCTTACACCAAGTAAAAACAGCACCGCAAAGTAACTTATTGCAGCAATTACTAGCAATACAATTAACAACATTACTTGCTCAGAAAAATGCCATGTAGCCCAATAATATCGGCTGCTGACGTACCACGTTAGAGCGCCCATTACCAAGCTTGCCACTATGCACTTTACGCTAAAGCGCAGGCTCATTGCAGAAAACTGATACACGTTTTCTTTTTTAAGTTGCCTGTAAAGTAAAAAAGCATTGCAACTGGCCGACATAGACGTTGCTAAAGCAAGCCCTAAATATCCTATAAACGGGGCTAGCATAATATTAAATACCATATTAAGCACCAGCGTAATAATACCAATGCGCACAGGTGTTTTGGTATCTTGGCGCGAGTAAAAACCCGGCGCTAATACTTTAATAAGCATAAAGCTAACTAACCCTACCGAGTAGGCAACCACCCCTAGGCTTACCGCTTTGACATGATCAACATCAGCGTCTTTAAATGCGCCGTGATCAAATAACACAGTAATGATAAGCGGGCTTATAATCATTAAGCCGACCATGGCGGGTATGCCTAAAAAAATCACAAAACGCACACCCCAATCTAACGTATGTTGAAAATCACTGAGCTTTTTACTGCTATGTAATTTAGAAAGTGCGGGTAAAATAACAGTGGCAATACCAATACCAAATAAACCAAGTGGAAACTCAATTAACCTATCTGAGTAATAAAGCCATGCGATAGAGCCCGTCATTAATAGCGAGGCAATCATGGTGTCGAGCAGGAGGTTAATTTGGCTTATTGAAACACCAAATAATGCCGGTAGCATAAGCTTACGCACTTTTTTAACGTTCTCGTCTTGCCACGCCCAGCGAGGACGAGCCAGCATTTTTGCTCGGTATAAAAATGGTAACTGAAACAACAATTGCACCACCCCGCCCACAAATACACCAATAGCTAACGCATACGCCCCCACGCTAAATTTGTCGTGCAATAAAATGGCGCAGGTAATAATTGAAACATTAAGTAATACGGGCGTAAAAGCAGCCACTGCAAAACGGTTATACACATTCATTACTGCACCGCTAAGTGCTACCAAACTAACAAATAACAAATACGGAAAAGTTAACTTTAATAAGGAGCTTGCCAGCACAAACTTTTCTGCATTAGGGCCACCTTGCCACCAATCTATAAACCAGCCAGTACCAAATAACGCGGCAATAACAGGCGAGGCAATAACGCCAAAAATAGTCACGCAAAGCAAAATAGTGCCCAGCGTACCGGCAGCCTGTGCTACAAATAACTTAACTTTATCATCGCCATGGTGTTCTTTAATTTCACTAAGTACAGGCACAAATGCCTGGGCAAAGGCCCCCTCTGCAAATAGACGGCGTAAAAAATTGGGAATACGGTTAGCAAACAAAAAAACATCAGCAGCTGCACTAGCACCTAATAAGTTTGCAACGACAGCGTCTCGTACTAACCCTAAAATACGCGATATCATTGTCATACAACTTACAATCATACCGGAGCGAAATAATCCTTTTGACACCTTAAACCTACTTAAAAACCTTTAGTTAGCGCAATTATGCCACAGTCTTTTTTATAAATCGCTTTAAAGCACTAGGCTGGGCGTCTGTGCTTTGTTACAATAGCGATATTAACTGCTAAAGCGGCAAATTGATGTTCGTTATAAGGAGCAGTTTTTCTTGAGTTGTTAAATTTAAATTGACATTCATGATAAAAACAGGCATATTCCACGGCCTTTAATTTAAGCTTTATTTAAGATTGTTAGGAGCAAACCTTGGCTAACATCAAGTCTGCAAAAAAACGCGCTATCACTAGCGAAAAAAACCGTCAGCACAACGCAAGCCGTCGTTCAATGATGCGTACTTACTTCAAAAAAGTAACCGCTGCTATTGAAGCTGGCGATAAAGAAGCTGCACAGCAAGCTTTCTCTGTTGCTACACCTATCCTAGACCGTTACGCAACTAAGGGTCTAATTCATAAAAACAAAGCAGCTCGTCATAAGAGCCGTTTAGCAGCTAAAATTAAAGCGCTATAATTTGTTTTATGATTAAAAAACCGGCCTAGGCCGGTTTTTTTATATCTAAAATTTGGTATTTAGCAATCCGCTAAACTTTAAGCTAATTTAACGCATTACTATTAAAGCTGGTTAAACGTTTTCCAAATCGGGATAAAACTTTTTCAACATGGCCGCAATTTTTTTAGGCGTAAATGGCTTAACCACAAATCCTTTAGCACCTTTATCAATGGCTTCTTTAACATTTTCTACTGCTGAATGGGCCGACACCATCACCACATTAGTTTCAGGGTTAATATCATTAATTTGCGCGATTAACTCTTTACCATCGCCGTCAGGCAGTTCAATATCTAAAAAAATCATATTGTAATTAGCTGCTTGGCACTCGCTAATGCATTGTTTAGCCGTTGAAGCCTCTTTAACGTTTTCTATTCCTAAGTGCATGAGCGTTTGGCTCAAAAAACTACGCACTGTGCTAACATCATCTACTATTAAAATTGATAGCTGCGTATCCATGTATCTTCCTCGTAGGCTAAAAGCATTGTATAAGTTATTATATAACTAGATATTTAATCATTTTATTATAGAGACCTACGCTCAAAAGGCCAGATTTGCTTTATGTCAAACAACACAAAAAAACAATCATTGCTTGGTAAAACACCACAAAAAAGAAAAACCCCTGTAAAAAAGCCCCGCAATAGGCCGCAAACAGCACCGCAATCTTCAGCTAACCCAACATCTACCCCAGCAGAGCAGCCTGTAAAGTCTAAAAAAGGGTTACTTATTACGCTGGCTGTCATTTTTTCCGTAGCCATTATTTTTCCAAAACCAACTTTGCTCACCTATAAAAAATTAGGGTTAGTGAGCGAAAGTATTTATTGGCCTGGGGTCTTTGGGTATGGCCGTACATTACTTGATTCAAACTTACACCCGCAGCTAGACGAGAAGCGCAATGCCCTTTATTTATGCGCAGATATGAAGGCGCCGCAAAGCTGTCAAAAGTACCAACTAATAAAAAATAATGGCTTTTTTGCAGCACTAGCTAGCTATATTTAGCATTAAAAAAACTAATCTGAAAATTTAAAATTACTTGGTTGAAAGGTGTGCAAAAGATCAACATAATGGCGCTCCTTTTTTCAACAACTGAACTATTGAAACGACCATGCTAAACGAGCTAGATTGGCTTTTAAACACTGTATTACTTGCACTAGGTTTAGGTGCATTCTTTATTAACCACATAACAATACTGCGTGTTGCAGCGATTAGTGCATGTGGTCTGTTATTTTTGTCTTTTAGCTTGGATTTAATGTCGTCGAGTGTTATTTCGAATATGAGTTTAGTGTTGATCAATACATTTTACTTGTTCAAAGTGTATACGTTTGGACAATTTAATGTAACGCAGAGTTAACATTTCCCCTTAGAATATTTTATAGCCCAGCCTTGCTGGGCTTTTTTATTTGAAAAAATTAAAAGGCTTGGGGAACAGATTGAACTAAGATAAAATTTATCTCGTATTAATCCTCATTTAGGTCTTACTATGTCTTTATCTGATTTCGATTTATTTTTATCTTCTATGGAAGATGTAAAACCTATAAACCACGATACTGTAACTCCCCTTGCAAGTAATCCCAGTGCCACCCTTGCCCAACAAGAAAAACGCAAAGCTGCCGAGCTTAGCCTTGCGAATGACGAAAATTACTTACAATCTGAGCATGTAGAGCTTTTAGACCCGCATGCATTACTCAGTTTTAAAAAAGATGGCGTACAAAGCGCAGTATTTAAAAACTTACGCTTAGCTAAATACCAAGTTGATGCCACATTAGATTTGCATGGCCAATTACTCAAAAACGCACGCACAACATTATTTAACTTTATTACTGATTGCCACCAGCGAAACATTCGCGTTGTATTAGTACGCCATGGCATTGGTATAAAAAATAAAGCTAAGCCCGCTATACTAAAGAGCTATGTTAATAAGTGGCTACAGGCTCTACCCGCGGTATTAGCGTATCATACCGCTTTAAAGCACCATGGTGGCAGTGGCGCAACATATGTGTTGCTTAAAAAAAGTGATGAGAAAAAGCATGAAAACCGAGAGATCCATGCTAAACGGTACTAATTAACTTATTTAACTAAATACCAGTAACGAAGCGCACTTTAGTAATTAAATGACCTAATGAAAGGTGGGTACTCTTTAATGATCTGGCTTTATTAGGCCAAAAACAAATTAACAGAGCCCACTTTTTATAATTTGCCTGCAAATGCACTTATTCACTTTGTGAAGTTTGTGAACTTTTGCTTTGTGGCACTTGATCGGCACTTGCTTGGTTAAACCAAGCAGACACGCCTAGCACTATAATAGAAACCACTACTAAACTTAGTTTTACTCCGCCTTGACTTGATTTCATACGTTACTCTTATTATTTTTATTTTAGTGACTAAACTTCACAATAATTAAAATTACAAATGTTAACAAGCTGTTTGTTAAACTGTTTTGCTATCTATTAATAACCTTTTGTTCTATTAACCCGATTATTTAATGTAAGGCTACTTTTTAGGCGATTAATATTTTCTGCAATTTGCGCTGTTACGCTATTTAAATCAGATAACGCGGCGCAGTGTGGTGTAATCGTTATTTTAGCATTATGCCAAAATGGGTGGTCGTGCGGTAGCGGCTCTTGAGTAAATACATCGAGCGTGGCAGCCCTTAACATTTCACTGTTAAGTGCGTTTATTAAATCTTGCTCTACTAGGTGCTCACCTCTGGCAACGTTAATTACACAGGCATGAGCCGGTAACTTAGCTAATAAATCGGCATTAATAATACCCTTAGTATCTTTTGTTAGCGGCAGTAGGCATACCAAGTAGTCAATTGTAGGCAGCATTTCATTAAGGCCTTGCTGCTGAGAATATAGATGCACCTGCTCATCGCTTTTATCAGTTTTTGACCAAGCGCTTACTGTAAAGCCATTCAGGGTTAGTTTTTTGGCGCACGCTTTACCTAGCTCACCAAAGCCTAAAATACCCACGTGATTATATTTATATGCGCGCTTAGGTTTATAATTGCATTGTGATTGCTTAACAAAATACTCTTTTAAACGCAGCTTGTGCGCAAGTACATGGCCTAGCACGTACTCTGCCATATTTTGAGCAAGCTCAGTATCAACAATGCGAACCACGTCTACCTCTTTAGGCAATAAAGACATATTAATACTATCTACACCCGCCCCAAACGATGACACCGCTTTTAAATTTGGTAATTGCTGCCACAAATCATCTGGTGCATTCCAGGCTAATACAAACTCTACATTGTTGAGCTTTTGACACTCTGGCCATTGGATTATTTCTTCATTGGGTAATAGCTCTTTTAGCTTTGCAATTAGCTTTGTATTATCTCGCCCGGTAATGGCTACTAATACCGACATAGAAGCTCCTAATTTTATTGAATAAATTTTATCTACACTAATAAATAACTGAGCAGCTCGTTATGTGCTCTTTAAAAAGTCACACAACTGCAAAGTAAATGTCACACCCTTTTTTTACTCTAAACAGGATGGCGAATAGGCCAAATTGTAAATGAGGTTAATATGATAAGCGTTGATAAAGTAATAGCAGCAAACTTACCACAATTAGAGAACTCCCCTAAAGTAAAAGGTTTAGTTAAAAAGGGGCTTGGCTACTTATTACATGAACAAGAATTTGTCGCCTTTGGCGATGCTTACCCCCATTTACAAGGGCTAGAGTTTGTTGAACAAGTGCTTGATGAGCTTGACTTTGATACCCGCTACAAACCAAAACAAATTGAAAACATACCCAGCGAAGGTAAGTTAGTTATTGTGGCTAACCACCCCATTGGCTCGCTCGACGCACTTGCGCTGATAAAAGTACTTTCCAGCGTTAGGCAAGATTTAAAAGTGGTTGCCAATCGCATGCTAATGTCGGTCACCCCTATGCATTCATTGCTGTTGCCAGTAGATAATTTATCGGGAACCAGTAAAAAACAAGAATTAAGTAATATACAAAGACACTTAAAAGATGAAGGTGCGTTACTTATTTTTCCTGCGGGAGAGGTCTCGCGTTTAAGCCCTACCGGTATTAAAGATTGCAAGTGGAACAGTGGCTTTTTACGCATGGCTAAAAAAGCAAACAGCCCTATTTTACCTATTTATATAAAAGCCAAAAACAGCCCGCTTTTTTATGGCACCTCAATGATTTACAAACCACTTGCGAGCTTATTATTAGTAAAAGAAATGTTTAAGCAGCGACAAAAGTCATTAGAGTTTGAAATTGGCGCTTCCATTCCGCCTGAGTCATATTTAATCGAAAACTTAAAAGATAAAGAAATCGTTAATCTCATTCGCAAGCAACTTTATCGCCTTACCACTAAAAAGCCCCTTCCCCTTAAAACCCAAACCCCTATTGCAATACCTGAGTGCCGCAAAGAGCTTAAAAAAGCCATAGAGAGTTGTCAGTTATTAGGCAAAACACAAGATGGCATGCATATTCATTTATATCAGTACACTGGCAGCTCACCAGTGTTTAGAGAGCTTGGACGACTGAGAGAAATTGCCTTTAGAGCGGTGGGTGAAGGCAGCGGAAAACGCCGCGACATCGACAAATATGATATGGATTATCAACACTTAGTGCTATGGGATCCTACGCAGCTAGAATTAGTGGGGGCATATCGCCTTGCTTGTGCAAAGGAAATAATAGAGAAACATGGCCGAGAAGGCTTATACACCGATAGTTTATTTAGTTACACACAAGCAATGAAACCGTATTTAGAGCAAGGTATAGAACTTGGCCGCAGCTTTGTGCAACCTAAATATTGGGGGCGTAAAAGCTTAGACTACTTATGGTACGGTATTGGCGCATTTATTAAAAACTACCCGCAATATCGTTACTTATTTGGCGCGGTGAGCGTCTCTAACGCCTTGCCTGAACAAGCAAAAGCCATGCTTGTGCATTACTATCAACATTATTATAAATCAGAGCAACACCTCGCCACCCCCAATAACGAGTTTAAATTAAGCGAGCAACAACTCACTCAGTGTAAAACTGTTTTTAGTGGCAACGATGTAAAAGAAGACTTTGTAGAATTAAAACATGTACTGGCCAATATGGGGGCACAAGTTCCTACGCTATTTAAGCAATATACTGAGCTGTGCAAGCCTGGCGGCGTAAAGTTTTTAAGCTTTAGTATCGACCCCGACTTTAACAACTGTATTGATGGGTTAGTGCTAGTAGATTTACAAAACGTAAAAGAAAATAAAGCCAAGCGCTATTTAGGTTAGGGCGTGTTGAACTTTACGGATTGAAATTTGTTCAATCTAGGGGCGATTTAATCGCGGCGCGAGGTTTGT
>NZ_DCYU01000152.1:9182-9311 GCF_002331165.1 Pseudoalteromonas sp. UBA2102 | reverse complement strand
GGCGCGAGGTTTGTAACCTAGTGGGCTCGATAACTGCTCCTGCGTTATCCTAATGACTTACATCCATGTAAGAATAAGTCAAAACCGAGCAAAGCTTCCGCGTCCTGCTCACGCCCCTTACCTACATCC
>NZ_DCYU01000152.1:0-8899 GCF_002331165.1 Pseudoalteromonas sp. UBA2102 | reverse complement strand
AAAGCTTCCGCGTCCTGCTCACGCCCCTTACCTACATCCATGTAGGCAACAAAGAGTAAATCGCCCCTAGGCTGAACCCGAAGGGCAGCGCCTGTTTGGCATTAATGCTGCGTTATCGCCTACTTATGGGGAATAACCACACCACATAGGCTCTGCCTTGCCTAAATACCAAACAGGCTGCTGCAAATTTAACCTTGAAAGGTCTACAGACCCTTGTGTATTAGCTATTCGTCTTATAGCGGGGGGATTAATACTTTGTTAATGTTCGTCGATTATTCATGGATTGAAAGGCGGGGCGGCAATTAGGCGCTCTATACTCCAAATACAAAAAGAGAAACGTGCTTTATGATCATCTTTTTTATCTGCATAACAATCTTAATACTGGGATATAAGTTTTATAGCCCGTTTGTTGAAAAACAAGCAGGTATGGATACAACAGTTGATACACCACAAAAACGCTTTAGCGAAGGTGTTGACTATGTAGCCATTCACCCTGTGCGTGCATTTTTAATTCAATTTTTAAATATTGCGGGTGTAGGCCCTATATTTGGCCCAATTTTGGGTGCGCTTTACGGACCGGTAGCACTTGTGTGGATTGTGCTTGGTAACGTATTAGGCGGTGCAGTACACGACTTCTTCTCGGGTGTGATGAGCATTAAAGAAGATGGCAAAAGCTTACCAGAAATAGCAGGGCACTATTACAACGTTGTGTTTAAAGGCTTTATGCTAATATTTACAGCCATGCTGCTGTTTTTTGTGGGCGTTGTATTTATTATGAGCCCAGCAGGCTTATTAAGTAATTTAGATGTATTTGAAGGCACTTTTTTTGCTAATAATACTTTTTGGGTTTTGGCTATTTTAGCGTACTACTTTTTAGCAACGCTGCTACCTATTGATAAAATTATTACTAAGTTTTACCCGCTATTTGGCTTATTAATGATTGTAATGACTACATTAATAGCCGGTGCGTTATTACTAGATGCGCCACACTTACCAGTTGCAGGCGACTTTTTAGCCTACTTTGAAGCCGACCACGCGCATGACTTTTTAGAGCCAAACCCTGATGGCCTGCCAACCTGGCCGTTATTGTTTATTACCATTACCTGTGGTGCTATTAGTGGCTTTCACTCTACCCAAGCGCCTATTATTGCCCGCTGTTTAACAAACGAAAAATACGTACGCCCAGTATATTACGGCGCAATGATGTGTGAAGGCATTGTAGGTTGTGTATGGGCACTTGCGGGTATTGCTGCATTCCCAGAAGGCTACGCTGGCTTAAAAGCATTGCTTGATCAAGGTGGCCCAGGTTTAGTGGTTAACCATGTAGCAAATAGTTACTTAGGCGTAATGGGCGGTATTATGGCTATTATTGCTGTTGCGGTGTTCCCTATTACCTCTGGCGATACGGCGTTCCGTTCACTACGTTTAACCGTGGTTGATGCATTTAATATTCCGCAAAGCTTACGTAATCGCTTATTACTGGCAGTGCCAATTTTAACGATTGCCTTTTTTATGACTAAATTAGATTTCTCAGTTATTTGGCGCTACTTTGCATTTTCAAACATGCTGCTTTCAACCAGTGTGCTATGGCTTGCAACTAAGTACTTATTTGATAGACGTGCATTCCACTGGATCACCAGCATACCTGCCGTTATCGCTACTGGCGTAACACTTTCGTACATTATGACTGCTGCTATTGGCTTTAATTTATCGGCCGACTTAGGTAAACCAATTGGTGCCGCTGTGGTTGTTATTGGTTTAGTAGGTTTAGTGTTTGTACACTCTAAGCATAAAAAGCTAGATGTAGCGTAAAGCGTTAAAAATTAAATAAGCGAGCTTAATAAGCTCGCTTTTTTTATGCATAAAATTTACTCTCACACTATGCAATTTTAAAGGTAATAAAATGAAAATAGCCGCCGATTTTACCCAGAGAGTCGTTGTTCATAGTGAGCAACTTAATTGGAACCCTTCGCCAATGGCGGGCGTTGATAGGCGCCCACTTGATAGAGTAGGCGCAGAAGTAGCCCGTGCTACAAGCATTGTACGTTATGCACCAGGGAGCGAGTTTTCGCCTCATGTGCATACAGGCGGCGAAGAATTTATAGTACTAGAAGGCGTATTTCAAGATGAGCATGGCGATTTTCCACAAGGCTCTTATATTCGTAACCCACCGCAATCAAAGCACAAACCAGGCTCTGATGAAGGCTGCATAATATTTGTAAAGCTTTGGCAATTTCAGCCACAAGATAGAACCCACGTACGCTTACAAACACAGTATATGGGCAGCGTGGAACACGCCACATTTAAAGGCCTTGCCATAACCCCACTTTATAAAGATGACTTTGAAGATGTGAGCTTATTGCATTTTGAGGCAGACGCTAACATGCAAATTAGCGCAAGCGGGGGTGCTGAGTTACTCGTGCTTGAAGGCGATATAAGTGAGCAATCAGACGTATTAGTAAAACACAGCTGGTTAAGGCTGCCTATTAATAGTGAGCTTAATATAACCGCAGGTAAGCAAGGTGCAAAAGTGTGGCTTAAATTAGGGCATTTAACAGATGTAGATAAGCAAATAGAGCGCGTACAAAACGCTTAGCAAATAGCATTATTTAGCAGTATTGTTTGATTTAGTTCAGTACTAATTAACTTAATACGGTGTAGTTTTATGATTTAACTCAGTAAGTGATGGGTATTTTTGGGGTTTTTATTTTTTAAAGGGAATAATTTCACTTTATAGGCTTTAATTAACTCCAACTTTCGTTATTAAACCCATTCACACAGGCTGTAAATAACATAAGCGCACCCGATTAAGGAGAGCAGCATGGTACACACAACACATGGTTTATCTATTGGTATTGAACGCGCAGGCCGAGAATTTTTTTTAAAACTAAAAGCTGTAGGAACGCTAACCCACGACGACTATAAAGTCATTACCCCCATGATCGACTCAGCGCTTGGCGAGGTTAAACACCCTATAGCAAACGTGCTTATTGATGCCAGCGAGCTAGAAGGCTGGGAGCTTCGCGCCGCGTGGGATGATTTAAAGCTTGGCGTAAGGCATTCAAAAGAATTTAATAAAATTGCTATTTATGGCAATCAAGAATGGCAAGCCCGCATGGCTAAAATAGGCAATTGGTTTATTTCAGGCGAGGTGCAATACTACGAAAACGCCACCGCTGCCATCGATTGGCTAGATGAATAGCTTGATTGATAAAGTTTAAGTTAAAGCACTCTTATAGAGTGCTTTTTTATATAGGAGCGTTAATAAGTTTTTGAATTTGCTTTATTTTAATTGTTAATGTTGCTTAATTAAAATACACTTCTTAGTACTAATAAAACTACACATTATAATAACAATGAAACACGTACTTGCCCTTTTTGTATTACTCATATTTTCTACATCAATACATGCAAAAGACAACACCATATTTACGCCTGTGAGCGATTTATTTTTAGCTGTTTCTAACTTTGATCACGCAAAAATGCGCGCGGCGGTTGACGATTCATTCTTGCTTTTAGAGCACGGTGAAGTGTGGACTATTGATGACTTTGTAAATGTTGTTAAGCCCGCTGATTACATAAGAACTAATTATTTTAGTGTTATAAATTCGCGTGTAGAAGGAAACGTTGCGTTTATTAATTACTGGAATAAAGCCAACTTTAAAAACGCCGATAAAAGCGGTGACATTTATTGGTTAGAAAGCGTGGTTGTATCAAAAGTGGGTGACAAATGGCTATTATCGCAAATGCACTCAACCCGTTTACCACAAGGTGAAACACCTAAAGGCGTTACTTTTATTAAGCAATAATTATAAATTAGGTTAAGCCCCGCTATTTGGGGCTTTAACTGTTTATATTACATCAGCTAGCACTGGTAATGCCGGAAAAGCCCCTTTAGCTAAACAGGCTTTAGAGCCACATTGAAGGGCAAAGTGCAGGGCGTTTTTTATGCTAGTTTCATCATTTAACTTATCTGCTAGTGATAAATCACTCCCTAAGTTATTTAAATAGTATAAAACTCCCGCTATAAAAGCATCGCCCGCGCTTGTTGTATCTACTGCGTTTATTTTTGGTGCCGATTCGTTAAGTATAAATGCGCTGTGGTAAACCGTAGCAGGCTCAGGCCCGTCGGTTAAAAACACCAGTTTTACTCCGGTATTTAATAGCATTTGAATGTAATCTTCGCCCGTTGTTTCGCTGTGTTTTGCTAAAAAATTAAGTTCATCACGCGAAAGCTTAACTATGTCGCAATAGTGGTAACAGGCTTTTACATTGCTGGCTATATCATAAGTGTTTTCCCACAAGCTGTAGCGTAAATTTACGTCAAAACTAACGAGCTTATTATGTGTTTTAGCAAGTTCTAGCGCTTTAACCGTTGTGCTAGCTATGGCTGGATCGGTTAGGGTGTTTGAGCAAAAGTGCAGGGTGCTTATGCTTTGCCAATTTATTTGCGCTAAATGCGCTTGGGTTAAAAGTACATCGGCTGTGTTATGGCGATAAAAGCCAAAACTGCGCTCGCCTGTTTCATCAAGGCTTACTATTACCATGGCGGTTTGTGAGCCAGCAATGGTAAATAAATAGTCTGTATTTACATTGTATTGAGCCAATGCATTACTTAATTGATTGGCAAAATGATCGTCACCTTTACCACCACAAAATGCAGCATCACCGCCAAGTTTTGCATAGCCAACAGCAACATTAGCAGGTGCACCACCAGGGATGGGTAAGTACGCTGAGTTATGAGCATCTTGAGGCAGCATATCAATTAAAAGCTCGCCTAAGCACAGGAGTTTGGTCATTTGGAATATCCTAAAAAGCCTAGCAAGGCTAGGCTAAAAACATGAAGGGTGTTATTTATTCATACTTTAAAAGGCGCTGCAGCGATGACTCACTGCAGCGTAATACACACATTTAGTTAAAAAGCGTATTTTAAAGTAACCGACGTAGTGCGGCCGTTAATAGTACGGGCACGAATAATGTCGTTCTCAGGTACTGATCCTTCTTCGGCTTCTGTAATACCTACTGTATCGAATAGGTTGTTTACATTAAGCGCAAGGTTTAAGTTTTCTGATAAGTCGTAGCTTACAAACGCATTTACTTGCGTGTAGCCGTCAAACTTAAGGTCGTTGTTATCTTGTGCATAAGCATCGGTTGTACCAATAAAGCTTACACCTGCCGCGCCTTTATCGTAGCTGTAACGCGCCATTAATGAGTAAATTAAATCCGCTTGGCGACGTGGTGTGTTACCTACAACTTCAGGAGTTAGCGCATCTTTTGCAATTTCAGCATCGGTCCAAGTAAAGTTACCTCTAAAGTCCCATGCATCCATAAAGTAAGTTGATTCAACCTCAATCCCTTTTGCTTCGTATTCACGGTCGAAAAAGGTTTGCGATGTTGCTTCAAAGTTTTGCTCTTCTGTTTCTGCGTAAAAGGCTGTTGCAAATACCGAGAACGAGTCAAAGCGTTTTTTCACACCAATCTCAAATTGGTTTACTTCATCTACTGCATCTTCATCGGCTACGCTTCCGTCACTGCGGACTTTACCAAATAATAAACGGTCTGCATTTGCGCGCCCACCTTTACTAATACGTGCAAACGTCGCTAGGCTTGGGTCAATTTGGTAGTTAGCACCTACAGAGTAAGACGAGTAGCTCCAGTCATAATTAACTGGGCTTGCATTAGCTATATCAATACCTGCTACGTTTTGCTCAGGAATAGAAATAGTACCGTCGCGGTTCATATCTACTGTTGAGGTTACGGCACCTGCGTAGTTACCGCGTGCTTCACCACTGTCGTAGCGGGCACTTGCATCAATGCTTACATCACCAAGTTTTGTTGAAAACGCAACATACGGTGCGCGAGTATCGTACTCGGTGTCGTAATCGCGCTGACAACAGTTACCCCAATAAGGCGTGCCGTATGCGTATAAACCGTTTTCTGAATACTCAGTGCCATCGGCTGCGGTTACATTTAAAAGTGCCGCATTGTCGCCTTTAAGCTCCATTACGTAAGAGTTCCATAACCACGACATAGCAATATTTTGCGTAGAGGCAAAGTAACCAAAGGTTAGGCTAGTGTCATCACTAAACGATTTAGTCAGTTTAAAATCGTTAACAATAGAGCCAAAGTCGTTAAGCGTTACATCAAAAGTGTGAATACGCATGGCAAGTTCATCATTAAATGCTTCGCCTGTGTTTGCGTTACTAAGTGTTGCGCCTACACCGCCAATACTTTGTGCAATAGACGATGCGCTGCCAACCTCAGCAGGAATAAGCGAGTTAAAGTTACCACTAATTGATGACTTACGAAAACGGTTTTCGATACGCCAATCGTTATCTAAATCAAATACAGCTTCAAAACCAACAGAGTCAACCTTTGGATTCATACCATCACGGATATCACCACTGCTAATTTGGTTTTCACCATTTAAGCGTACTGTTTTAGTAAATAACGCTGAGTGAGGTGTATCTGATTGCGCATCAAAGCCAGCAATAGAGTCACCATTTGAGTACATTGGCATAGGAAGATAGCCAACACTCTTATCGTCTAAGTGTTTGTAATAAAGGCGAACGTAACCGTTTTCAAAATCTTTAGTAAGGTTAGCTTTAATTTGGCCACCTTTATTTGATGTGTAGCCTGTTTCGCGCGGGCCTTCGCCTTGGCGTACAAAACCACCTACATGAAAACGCACGCTGTCGGTTAAATAGGTGCCGTATTCAAAGTCGGTGCGTACACTGTCGTAATCTAGGCCAACAGTAGTAGATACGCTACCCGATTCGTTTTCGCCATTTTTAGAAATAAAGTTAATTATGCCGCCAGGTGCATTACTGGCTGATGTAGAGGCTGAGCCACCACGAATAGATTCGATTGTTTGCACTGTGTTATCAAGGCGCATAAAAATATCTGCGTTACCAAAGGCAACATCACCAAACTGCATTACAGGCAGACCATCTTCTTGCAGTTGTAAAAACTTGGCGCCACCCGATGCTACAGGTAAGCCACGCACTGCAATATTTGCATTACCTTCACCGCCTGTTGATTCAGCGCGAACACCCGGGATAATTCTAAATGCTTCAGCCGTTGAGCGTGGCGTTGATACCTCAACTTGCTCAAGCGATAAACTGCTTACTGATGAACTCGATGCCATAATAGTTGTGCGGCGAGGTACACCGGTTACAACAATTGTTTCAAGCCCTTGCTTAGCTTGCACTTTGGTTTCTTGCTCGTCTTGTGCATGAACGCCTTGGCTTACTGCAAGTGCTAAGGCACTGATTAAATATAAAGGTGTGTGGTGTGTTGTCATGTTAACGCCTCATTGTGTGGTGAGTTTGTTATTCTTACTTAATCGATTAAGTAAAAATAACAAAGTTTTTACAATATGCAAATTATTTTTGTGTGTAATTTGCACTTTTTTGTTTTTGTATTGATTTTAAAGGTGTTTTTTATTCTGGCTTGAGCAGCCATTTATGCATTTTTAGTTAATGCTTTTGCCGCAGGGTCGCGGTAAAAGTTATAAAGCATGGCTAAAAATAAGATCACAGCAAAGCCGGTAGCTAAGTAAAAACCGTAGCGTACGTGGCCAAAGTAATCACTTATCATGCCCATAAATAAAGGCGCAAGTGCGGCCGAAAGCGCGGTAAAAAATAAAATAACACCCGCTACTGCACCATGTTGTGCAACAGGAAAGCACGATATACCTTTAGAGTTTAAAGTAGGGTAAACCATCGACATAAATAAACCCGAAAGCGGAAGCAAGCCTACCGCCCAGTCAACACCGCCTACCAAAGTGCCTACATAACATAGTGCGATGCCTAAGCTTAAATAAGCCATAACCCCTTGCCAGCTAAAGTGATTTAAAAGCCATACAGCAATAAAGCGTCCAGCAGCACGTAATACAAAAAATATAGTAAGTGCGTAGGTCGCAAGCAAAGGCCACGAGCCTGTGTAATCTTTTAAAAGTGTTGGCATCCACACGTAAATAGCAACCTCGGTAGCCACATATAATGCAATAGCCAACGAAAAACCAAGTGCATACGGGTTTTTAATCATTTTCATGGTGGTGGCAAGTGAAGCTGGCTTTTCTGTGCTTTTAACAACACTTGGGTAGTCGGCGCGCCATGCCATTAACGCTAAAATTAAACACATAACGCCGGCAATAATGTACAGATAAGTCCAGCTCACGTTTTGAGTAAGCAGTACGCCTACCAGCGCAGGGCCAACTATGGCACCAATACCAAAAAAGCCTTCTACTTTGTTCATGGTTTTAGTGTGCTCTGCGTTACTTGCAGATATATCGCCAAGTAGCGCTAGTGCGCCGGTTTTAAATAAACCAATGGCAAGCCCTATACAGCACAGCAAAATTAAAAATACCGAAAAACTGTTACTAAAGGCAAACAAAAAACAGCTGAGCGAAAAAATTAGTAAGCCTAACATTATGGTTTGTTTACGGCCTAGGCTGTCGGCTAAAAAGCCCAAAAACAAGCCACTAAAGGCAATGAGTGCCATAGGTGCATAATGAAAAGCACTGGCTTGGGTCATACTTAAACCAAACTCTGTGATCAGTTCAGGGATGATCATACCTACTGCATCTGAGGTCATCGCAAACATAAAAAACATCATGTAAGTGAGTATTCGTATGCGCTGCATTGGGTCGCTTTGCGAGTGTGTGTGTAAATTCGTCATGTGATTTTTCCTCGTTGTGGCTCAAGTTATAGTAATAACTCAATCACTTACTCTAGTTAGTATTACCGTTGCCACAACTTTTGTATGTAAAATATTTAAAAATTACTTGTAAAATTGTACGTGCTAGTTAAAGATATATCTTAATCGATTAAGTTTCAACTTGGTAATCACACATGATGAAGAATAAAGTTCAATTGATCACATACGCTGATCGAAT
>NZ_DCYU01000077.1:0-13361 GCF_002331165.1 Pseudoalteromonas sp. UBA2102 | reverse complement strand
TATGGTATTTAGGCGCTCACTTTACGTAGTAAAAGATGTTGCTGAGGGGGAGCTATTTACGCATGAAAATGTAAGAAGCATTCGTCCAGGTTATGGATTAGCGCCAAAGCATTTAAAGGAAGTGATAGGAAAAAGAGCAGTTATAGATATTACTAAAGGTACAGCTTTAGCAAATGAGCTTTTTTGTTAGGGGTTCACTTGAAGTCACCTATAAATAAGAGCTTTTTACAAGACTTTTATATATCTTTCGTATGCACTGTATTATTAGCTGCATCGCAGATTATACTGGATGCAAATGTTCAATATTTGGCACCGTTTTATTTATTTTTTGGTGGGTTACTTCTTTACGTCTCATTTATTAAATATCAAAATGTTGTTTCAATTAAATCCTTGTTCTTAATAGGGAATTTTTTTGTTTTTTCCGTGCCTTTGATATATATATCTATATTTTCGAACGGTGAGTGGGTTAGCTATAAGTTTAGTCCTGAAATAATAAACTCAGAACATATTAAAGTAATTAGTTTACTCGTCGGTGTCGGTGTCACTTCATTTCTATTTGGGTATATTTTGCCCTCGCCTAATAGAGAGTATACTAATCAGCAGAGTAGTAAATATATGTTTGGTATACTACTAGCTCTTGCTTTCTCCTTTTTGGTTATTATTTATCGCAGGTATGAATTGCTGAATTTTGTATCTGAGCATGGGTTTGAAGCTATTTACAGCAAGGGGTATTCATCATCTTTTATAGAAGCTATTTTAGCATATGTATTTATTGTGTTAGCCCCTGTTGCTTACTTGCTGTCGAAATCAGATAGGATAAGAAAAGTTATACTTTTTCTTATATTATTAGAAGCAATACTACATGGTTTAGCGGGACAAAGGGTTTGGATATTGACGGGTATTATTCAGGTTCTTTTTTTAGTTACTTTAAACTCTAGGGTCGCACTAAACGATAATATATTAAAGAGGATTAAATTGGTTTTTTATTTAACCATAGCAGCCGTAATCTCTGTATATATCATGGCTGCAATGCTTTTTTATAGAGAGGGAGAAAGCTTTAATATATTTACGTTTTCTATTCTTGATTACTTCATAGGTCAATTTGGAACTATTATAGGGCTAAAAATAACTTTGGATAACCCTGAATTTGTTTATGGTTCTTACCTGCCCCCCTTATTTGATACTCTAAACCCTTTTCGAAGCTCTGTTCAAGGCTTCATAAGCAATGAAACTGCAAATATTGGCTCGAGAGTAACTTATCTGAGTTGCGCTTCATGTTTAGAACAAGGTAAAAGTTATGGTTCATCGATTTATGCACAGCTATATCAATTTGGTTTTATAGGTGTTTCCATAGGTTGTTTATTGTTTGGGTATATTGCGAAGCTAATTGATACCAGAAAATGTGACAGCTATGTTTATGCTTTACTAGGTTTCTTTCTAGCTAAACATTATTTATGGTCTTCGCGTGGGGAGTTTTTTCCTCACTATATTAATATATTTGTAATTTTATTGAGCTTAGCAGCTTTGCATTTATTAATGAGTAGCTATCAGCGGGGTTATAATGAAAGAGGTAACTAGCTTATATACTGGTTTTGTTTGTGCATCAACTGGAGTCGCTTCAGTTATCCAGTCACTTGATAAAGGGGCGTGGCATAATTACACTATGACTCACTCTATTTTCTCCTTAGATAAAAGCCTAACAGTAAGTGATGAATTTACAGCTGCTAAACCTAAAAATACCTACCTATCTTCTTTAAAAGGCCACGTAAAGGCTTTTTCATCTGAGTTTAGAATGTGGTTGTGGAGAAAGTCATATACTTCTGGCCAAATGGCAAAATTATATTTTAAATTATTCCACTTATTTAGAGCTAAAAAATTAGTCAAAATATTTATCAGTAATGACACTAAATGTGACTTTTTAATTGTTCATGATATCTGGAGCCTAATAACATTAAAAGAACAGGGGTATAATTTAAGCAAGGTTATTTTTGTAGTTCATGGCAGTAACGATCCAGTCAGTTTTATGACAGATGTTTTTCCTAAAATTGCCAATACAAGGTTCTTAAGAAAAGTTGAATCTGAATTTACTGCCAGCCTTGCTAGGGTTAAATCTACAGTTGTGCTGTCTGAGGAGAATCGAATTCAATTAGGTGCTAAATATGGTGTTGTACCACAGTTAATACCCAATGGCATACCAAAAGTAGAGCAAGTTTATAAAGTATCTGAAAATTTAAATCTCCACATGACTGGCTCTTTGTGTTCAAGGAAAAGGCAATATTTGCTCATTGAGGTTATCGCAAAATTACCCTCAATGTTTTTACATAAGAATAATGTTGTAGTAAATTTATTTGGAGCTGGGCCTGACTTTCATAAAATAAAAAATCGTATTAAAGAGCTCCGCCTTGAAGATCGAGTTACCCTACACGGAAACACTGATTCTCCTTTTAAAAACTACAATAGCGGTGATATTATTTTAAGCTTAAGTACTGAAGAGGGGCTTCCTGTAGCTCTACTAGAGGGAATACGCGCTGGATGTGTACCTATAGTGACTGATGTAGGAGGGTGCCATCTAACTGTGGGTAATAATAATGGATTTCTCCTCTCCTCGTTAGATGATGAAGGCTTAATTAGCGAGTTATGTACGCTTATAGAGAAGCTAAGTAATTTTAATACCCGCGATAGTATGGCATCAAATAGTATTTCTTTATTCGAAAGTAATTTCTCAAATGAACAAATGGTGAGTCTGTATGCAAAAACCATTTCTTCATGATTATTGGGATGTAAAAATAAGAGGTACTTCTGTATGGAGTTATTTCAGATTTTCTCATAATAACCAGCCAAGTTCTCAATACAAACCTAAGTTTAAATTAGGCATTATAGATATTGTTTTTTTCTTCAAACTACTTTTTTTACGGTTCTCAAAAGTTGAAACTGTTATTTTTTTAGCTGCTAGAAATGATTTGTTATCGCTTTTAGATTCAGCGTTATTCTCTTCTAAAAATAAGTTAGTCTTTTTAAGAGAGGATGGTCATGGAGTTGCTGGGAATGTATTTATTATTGAGGCAATCAGGTTCTTATTTAGAAGTTGCTCACCTTTCCTTTTTAAGCGTGACTATAAAAGCTTGAAAGCTCAACTAAAAAAAATAGACTTAAACTTGTACGAGAATGAAGGGTGTATAAAAGCTGCAATTGGGGATTTATATTTTAATAAATTACTTTCCTTTTTTCTTAAGGGTAAAAAGGTTTATTTCAGCAACTGTGTAGTACCCAAAATTGAGAGGGTCCAATATCTCTCTAATAGCGTAGAAATACAACACGGTGTTATATACGAACTTCATCCAGATTATGGAAAAGTACCGAAAGAGCTTTTCAAGGTACCGTTATTGTGTTGGGGAGATTTTTGGTTTAATAGAATCAAAGCTATGGGCTTTGAGGGGGATATCTTGGTTGGGCCAAGCCCACGTTCAAAATCTTCAACACAAGCTTACCCAAACAGTATTTGCTTTTTTACGACCGTAAGTGAGCATATTTCGGCAAAAATTTTAGCTTGTATTGAGCACACTTCGGGTTTAAATATTTTTTTGCAACCTCATCCGAGAGATTTTTACGATTATAAGAAAAATAAATCTCAATTTAGCTTTGAGATATGTAAAGGCCTTTCTCCTTTAGAGGTCTCATGGCCTATTATGCATGATAGTACTTTGGCATATATTTGTGCGCAAAATAAAAAGTATTTTATATATTTAGCGGGCGATGATGAAGCAGAGAGCGAGATAGTAGAGCGTCTTTTGCAAAAGTACGGTGCAGAAATTGGTCGTCATTACTCAATTGCATTTAGCTCAAGTGACATAGTGAAAATAGTAAGTGCCCATTAATGATTAAAGCTCAATATATTTCACTCTTATTTCGTATTGGGGCGTTATCATTTAAACTTCTTGCTTTATTTTATCTTGCAAGAATACTCCCTTCATATGACTTTATTAGTTACGGTATAATAACTGTGACGATTGCTTATTTACAATATGTTATTGGATTAGATATCTATAACTATGCTAATAGAAAAGTGGCAATGAGTGGTAGTAAGGTCTCGTTGTTAAAAGTTATATCTAAACAATATAGTTTTTATTTTTCTGTTTATTTAGTAATGATCTTTATTACTTTATTTACTTATTTTTTTTCGCTTGGTAGTTATGTATTAATACCAGAAAATTTTTTCTTATTAGTAACTGTACTAATTTCAGAGCACCTCTTTAACGAGTGTTATAGATTATGGGTCTTTAAATCGAAAGCCACTTTCTCAGCTCTGTTATACTTTTTAAAGTCTGTTGTTTTTGTGTCTCTTATTTTTATTTATAACTTATCAGCTCATCATGTAGGGATTAGAGAAGTTTTAAGCTTTTGGTTGATATCTAATGCCTTATCTATACTTTTATCTAACTACCGATTCAACGTTTTTTATATTGTAGCAAGAACTTTTTATATTGATTTTAAATGGATGAAGAGTGCTATAGTTTTTTCTTTTCCTTTAGTCCTTTCTGCTTTATGTTCAAAAGCCGTTTTTACTTTTGATAGAACTCTGGCTGGTTTATTGCTGGAAATAGATAGTGCAGCTACTTATATTTTGCTCATGAGCATATTTTTTGCAGTAAATAGCTTGCTTGATTCTGTTTTTTTTGTCTTTAAAGCCCCTGTGCTAATTAAATCTTATCAAAAAAACCTCTCCGAGACCTTTGGCAGTTTTCTTAAAGGAGGTGGTGTAATTATTACAATTTGCAGCTTTATGTTTCTACCTGGCTTTTATTTAAGTAAGCTTATTTTTCCTGATAAAGTGAGCGATTTAGATTTTTATAGTTTTGTTTGTTCTGGGGTTGTATTTTGGCTTTTTAACATGTCACAAATATACCACTACGGACTTTATGCAGTGGGTGCGCCTAAGAGAATATTTAACACTCAATTAGTTAGCTTAATATTATGTGCTTTATTTTTTGTTACTGGGTATGTGCTGCAGGTGGCATCTTATATTGAATTCTTTTTTCTATCCTTAGGTGTTTACTGTTTAAGCGCCTTGCTATTAAAAAGGAAAGCTTTTTTATTTTTAAAGGAATCTGAAGTATGAGTGATCCTAAGGTCGCTATTTTAATGACAGTTTATAGAGGTGACTGTAAAGATTTTTTGAAAGATGCCCTAAACAGTATTCTTTCACAATCTTATAACAATATTTGTATCTATTTAGGTATTGATGGGCCGATATCAAAAGAGCTTAAAGAGCTGCTATTAACTTTTAAAAATGAAAGCAATCTAAATATATTATACTTTGAAAAAAATAGAGGCCTAGCTAATACACTAAATGATTTAATATCGTTAATGTTAGAAGATAAATCGATAAAATATATTGCTAGAATGGATTCTGACGATATATCGCATGAGTCCAGAATAGATAAACAAGTAAAGCTTCTAGAGCACATGCCTGCAGTGTCTATTTGTGGTACTTCTTGCCGGGAGTTTGGAGCGTCTTTTGCCTTAGCCGAAAAGCATTTACCTATTCGTCATGATGAATTGGTAGAGTTCAGTGTCACAAGGTGTCCAATGATACACCCTACAGTGATGTTTCGTGCTGAAGTTTTTAAAACAGGTATTAGATACCCAGTTGATACTGCGCTAACTGAGGACATGTCGTTATGGTTTATTTTACTGAAAGAAGGCTTTAAGTTTCATAATATAAATGAGGTTCTTTTAGATTATAGGTTAAATGAAAATACTATTTCTCGTCGGCACGGCTTTAGCAAAGCTTTAAGTGAGTTTAATATTAGAATTAAATATATGTTTAAGCTAAAAAGAGTATCGGCGAAGAATGTATTGATGATTGCTTCTAGATTGTTATTTCACGTTATGCCAGTTCAAATTATGGCATATGCTTATAAAAAAATAAGATGATTGTAAGTAGCGTAGGCTTAACTTTTAATTATTATAATGATATTCAGGATTTTGAATGATTATAGATTTGCTTTTTACATTTTTTATTGCATTTGCGGTACTTTTCCTTATGCGAAAAGCTGCACGAAATGTGGGGTTGGTAGATAAACCCTCTGGCCGAAAGCTACATACGGGTAATATCCCATTAGTCGGCGGCGTGGCTATATGTATTACGATAGTACAGTACATATACTCGCACCCAGGTATGATTAATCATGCAAATTTATATATGTGCAGTATTGTTGGGTTAACAGCTGTTGGTGCATTAGATGACCGTTTTGATTTAAGTGTAAAAATACGCATGCTGGTACAAGCAATTATATCGGTAGCGATGATTTATTTTGCTAAGGCTGAATTAGTTACATTGGGTAATATACTAGGGTTTGGTGAAATAGCGTTAAGTTATGGGTTTATTGGTGCTGCTATAACAGTAGTGGCTGTTATAGGTTGTATTAATGCGTTTAATATGGTTGATGGCATAGATGGCTTGCTGGGTGGTTTATCGGTAGTAACTTTTGGCGCTATTGGTATTTTATTAAATTTGGCTAATGAGCAGAGCCTAAGCTACTTATGTTTGCTATTAGTTGTATGTATGATCCCTTATATTGTGATGAACTTAGGGTTAATAGGGCGTGAACGCAGGGTATTTATGGGTGACGCTGGCAGTATGATGATTGGCTTTACTGTTATTTGGTTATTAATTGGTGCAAGCCAAACACCTGGCAACCCAATGATACGCCCTGTAACTGCACTATGGTTAATTGCTCTACCTCTTATGGATATGGCTGCAATTATGATACGCCGTATAAAGCAAGGTAAATCTCCTTTTAAGCCCGACCGTGAGCACTTACACCACATTTGCCAACGTTTAGGCTGCTCGTCAACGCAAACGCTTATTTTAATATGTAGTATTGCATCTGCATTTGCAGGGGTGGGAATAATTGGCGAAATTTTTGTTATTCCTGAGTTTTTAATGTTTTACAGCTTTATAGCTATGTTTGCGATTTACTTAGTGATTTTAATTAACTACTGCAAAATAATTAACTTTTTTAGACGTAAATTAGACCTACCAGAAAAGAAATATTCAACAATGGGTGAATAGCTGAGCTAGCCAAATATGTAGCGCTTACTATAAGTGAAGTTATTAGGCTAATGTATAAAATAACTATGAATTTGATTTACATTCTCTATATTAATTTAAGTTTGAATCTAGCACCTTAAACAGTAGTATCACGCCTCACTTTTTTATAAAGCTTCACTTAAAGATTGTTGAGAAAATAATAAGGAATAACCATGTCACGTAAGTATTTTGGTACTGATGGCGTAAGAGGAAAAGTAGGTACTTTTCCTATTACGCCCGACTTTGCAATGAAGCTTGGCTGGGCTGTAGGTACTGTTTTAGGCTCAACGGGTACTAAAGAAATCTTAATCGGTAAAGATACGCGCAATAGTGGCTACATGTTTGAATCTGCTATTGAGGCAGGTCTTTCGGCCGCGGGTGTAAATGTAGCTTTTGTTGGCCCAATGCCAACCCCCGCTGTAGCTTATTTGGCCTCAACTTTTAGAGCCGATGCTGGCGTGGTTATTAGTGCTTCGCATAACCCGTTTTATGATAACGGTATTAAATTTTTTAATAATTTTGGCACTAAACTAAATGACGCACAAGAGCTTGAAATTGAGGCTTTACTTGAGCAAGCACTAAATAATAATGCTATGCAGTGTGTAAGCTCTGAGCGTTTAGGTAAGGCAAGGCGCATTAACGATGCTGCCGGCCGCTACATTGAATTTTGCAAAGGTATATTTGCAAAAGATTTAACCCTTGAAGGTTTAAAAATTGTTGTAGATAGCGCCAATGGCGCAGCGTACCACATTGCTCCTAATGTCTATTCAGAGTTAGGTGCTGACGTGATCAGTATTAATGATAAACCAAATGGTTTAAACATTAATGAGCGATGTGGCGCCACTCACTTAGAGAGTTTACAAGCCGCTGTAATTGAAAATAAAGCAGACCTTGGTATTGCTCTTGATGGTGACGCCGACAGGCTTATGCTGGTGGATGACAGCGGGACGGTGATTGACGGGGATCAAATTCTTTATATATTAGCTAAAGCTGCAAAGTTACAGAATAAAATGGAAGGTGGTGTAGTTGGCACGCTCATGTCTAATCTTGGGTTAGAGTTAGCGCTAAAGGAAATGGATATTCCATTTAAGCGCGCTAAAGTGGGCGATCGCTATGTAGTAGAGCAGCTAAAAAGTACTGGCTGGAAACTGGGTGGAGAGGGGTCTGGTCATATTTTACATTTAGATTATGCAACAACGGGGGACGGCATTGTTGCATCACTCTTAGTTTTAACTGCACTAATCCAACAAAAACAGTCATTGAAAGAATATGTAGCAGGTATGGAAAAATTACCGCAAGTTCTTTTAAATGTACGCTTATCACAAAATAATGCGGATGAAATATTAAATACCAGCTCAGTGAAGCAAGCGGTGAGTGAAGCCGAAATCGTACTTTCTGATTCTGGGCGTGTTTTACTACGCAAATCGGGCACTGAGCCACTTATTCGCGTAATGGTTGAATCTACAGACTCAGTAGTATCACAACAACAAGCAGAGCATATAGCTGAAGCTATTAAAGCGTTACTATAAAAGCTCATTTTTGTGATCTTGCATATCGCTAATTTTTGATTGCGCGGCTTTTGTCGCGCATAATTTCACCTTTTATTTTTAAGTTCGGCATCACCGTGTTGGTACTAGGAGCTCAATATCTAATAGATGATATTGGGCAGTTCTGATAAAATTATGCTTATTAATTACCAATGAAAACATTAAGGGAATAACATGAAAATTGCCGTGGTAGGTACAGGCTATGTAGGCCTTTCAAACGCTATGCTTTTATCGCAACATAACGAAGTGGTTGCGCTTGATATTGACGAGAAAAAAATAGCTCTTTTAAACGATAAGCAGTCACCCATTGTTGATACAGAAATTAGTGAGTTTTTAACGCGTGACGACTTAAATTTTACAGCCACTACTGACAAGGTAGCCGCTTATAAAGACGCTGATTACGTAATTATAGCTACACCCACAGACTACGATGTTGAAAACAACTACTTTAATACTAGCTCTGTTGAAGCCGTAATTAAAGACACAATGGCGCATAACCCTAATGCGGTTATGGTGATTAAGTCGACTATTCCGGTAGGCTTTACGGCTGATATTAAGCAGCAACTTAATGCTGAAAACTTAATATTCTCTCCTGAGTTTTTACGTGAAGGCAAAGCGCTTTACGATAACTTACACCCGTCACGTATTGTTGTAGGTGAGCAAAGCGAGCGCGCAACTATTTTTGCTAACTTACTTAAGCAAGGCGCTATTAAGCAAGATGTTGAAGTGCTATTTACTGACTCAACAGAAGCCGAGGCTATTAAGTTATTTTCTAACACTTACCTTGCCATGCGTGTAGCTTACTTTAATGAGCTTGATAGTTACGCAGAAGCGCACGGCTTAAACTCTAAACAAATTATACAAGGTGTAGGCCTAGACCCTCGAATTGGCAGTCATTATAACAATCCGTCGTTTGGTTACGGTGGCTACTGTTTACCAAAAGATACTAAGCAACTGCGTGCTAACTACCAAGATGTGCCAAACAATATTATTGGCGCTATTGTAGATGCCAATACCACGCGTAAAGACTTTATTGCAGACTCAATTATTAAACGCAGCCCTAAAGTGGTAGGTGTGTACCGTTTAGTAATGAAAAGCGGTTCTGATAACTTTAGAGCGTCTTCTATTCAAGGCATTATGAAGCGCATTAAAGCAAAAGGTATTGAGGTTGTTGTATATGAGCCCGTGCTTGAAGAGAATGAGTTTTATCACTCACGCGTAATAAAAGACTTAAACGAATTTAAGCAAATATCTGATGTGGTGGTTTCTAACCGTATGGTAGAAGAACTGAGCGATATTGCAGATAAAGTGTATACACGCGATTTATTTGGTAGCGATTGATTAGCGATTAATCTTGCTAAACATTTATATACTGCTAAATCTATTTTACCCTCAATGTATCATCCTTGATTCATTGAGGGGTTACAGCTTCAAAAAGTATTAATTTAACCAAAAGCTAAAACTTTCCCATTCAGCCCTCATCTACATTTAACCTGTTAACTTAAAAATAATTAATTTACAAATAAAGGACTACCTATGAAAGCTGTTATTCCTGTTGCTGGCCTTGGCACACGCATGTTACCTATGACTAAAGCAATTCCAAAAGAAATGCTACCGATTGTAGATAAACCACTTATTCAATACATAGTGAGTGAGTGTGTAGCTGCCGGTATTAAAGACATTGTACTTGTAACACATAGTTCTAAAAACGCCATAGAAAACCACTTTGATACCAGCTACGAGCTTGAAGCAACGCTTGAAAAACGCGTTAAACGTGCTTTACTTGAAGAAGTACGCTCTATTTGCCCTGCTGATGTAACTGTAATGAGTGTTCGCCAAGGTGAAGCTAAAGGTTTAGGTCACGCTATTTTGTGTGCAAAACCAATTGTAGGCGATGACGATTTTATTGTATTGCTCCCTGATGTAATACTTGATGCTTATACAGCCGATCAAAAAACTGAAAACCTAGCCGCGATGATCAAACGCTTTAACGAGACAAAAGCAAGTCAAATTATGCTTGAACCAGTAGCACAAGATGATGTAAGCAAATACGGTATTGCTGATATTAACGGTGTACAGCTAACACCAGGTAACAGTGCGGCAATTAAAACAATGGTTGAAAAACCCGATGCCGATAAAGCACCGTCAAACCTTGCTGTCGTTGGTCGTTATGTATTAAGTAAAAACATTTGGCCGCTTCTTGCTAAAACGTCAGTAGGCGCTGGTGGTGAAATACAATTAACAGACTCTATTGATGCGTTAATGACCCAAGAAACCGTTGAAGCATTTCATATGAGTGGGCGAGCGCACGACTGTGGCGATAAGCTAGGTTACTTAAAAGCGATTGTTGAATACGGTATGCGCGATGTAAAACTTGGCGACGACTTTGGTAAATACTTAACTACATTAATTAACGATGAGTCGACTTTGAAATCTGATAATGTTGTAAATTTATAAAATTGTAGAGCGTAACCTATACTATTTGTAAGCGCGGCTATATGCCGCGCTTTTTTGTGGGTGTATGTATTTTGCTAGTGATAAGTCATTATGTTTTGCGTGAGCAAGCTTCACGCCTACAAAAAATTTAAAGGATTAATTCACAAAGAGGTTAAGAGACGCTGCGCTTTAGAAGTTAACGCTGTAGTCGCGGCTTTATGCCGCGTATTGAGTATTAGTGCCAAACGCGAGTTAAACTCGCTGCTACTAAAATATTCAAAGCAAAACTTTAAGGTGCGCTTTTAATAAACGTTAAAATTTTGCAAATACAGCTAAACGTGAAAATGTTTCCCCGTATACATCTTTACCTTGATAGAGCTCTGCCCCCCAGCTTTGTGCCCCCATTATAGGTTTGCTTAACTTACGTGTATAGGCTGTTTGCAGCTCATAGCCTGCTTTATAGCCGCTGTTTTTATTTTCAAGCGTACGGATAGTGGTATTAAGTGTTTCTATAGAACTTAAATGCCAATGCCAATTTATACTCATTGATTTAGCTGGCGTATAGTCGGTGTAGTTGTGCTCATCACCACCCCAGTGACCAATAACATTACCAGAGTTACGGTTCCCATCTAAATAAATACCGTTAGCGTACCAAAGTTTTTGCCAATTACTATGTTCAAACCGTAAGCTATGATTATTTGCAATAAAGGGTAAATATAAGCCAAAGCTATAGGCGTTATTACGAGTACCTCCTAAGGTATCCTCTAATGCGATTTCACCATAAAATTCAAATGGTAGTGAATAAATGCTATTGTTGTACTCAAATGTAATAGAGCCTAGTTGGTCGCCTAGTTCGTAATCATCCCCCAATTCATTTGCATCAGCCGTTGTTATGTTGTCTTTACTACCTGGGGTAAAAAAACCTTCAGCAAAATCTTTTAGTGTTACGCTACGCGGCCCGCCACCAAACTGCATTAAGCGGCTTAAACCAATGGTTAAATTATCGGTAGCTGCAAAGCTTGTATGTAAACCGAATAAATAGGGCTTGCCCGGCTCGTAAACTCTTTCAACGCCAGTTTGTTTACCTTCTTTTAATATGCCGCTTTGCTCTGTCATTTGGCTAATAAACATGTCGTATCTAATTTTAAAGCTAGTGATTGGCTCTACGTTACTTATTGTTATAGAAGGTGTTGTTTTAGCTTGTGTGCTTAGTAGCATGGCGCTGTCTTCAAAGGGAGAGTACCAATGTTCACGGTAGCCAATATCTAGTTGTGCGTATTTATAACCTAGGTAAACAAAACTTTGTGTTGGAAGTATTTCGTCTTCGTTGGCTATGCCTGCCACACTTACACCAAAGTGGCGGCCAAAGTTTGCGTATGCACCGCCTTCAACAATTAAGTTGGTTTTTGTGGTTTGCCCGCGCTGGTTTGGCAGTGTTTTGTTTTTAGTGCCTGCAGCAATGGTTAACTTTGCAAAAGCGCCTGCGTCGCTTTGTACATATGGACTAAGCTGATAAGAAAGCGTTTGATATAACTCAGGGTAAGTATGCCTAACTGTCTGTAGCACTCTATAGATATCATGCGCTTTATAGGGCTTACTCATTATGTGTGTGTTTTTACTTACAGCTAAAAGGCGTTGTACTTGATGTTCAAGCTCAGGAACTTGATTTAAAGGTAAATAAGGTGAAACCCCGCCTTTAGCCATTACATTTGCACTGATTGCCATCCCGACAAGTAGCGATATTTTTTTTAGCATAATTATTCCGTTAGCAAAAAATTGTTTAAGTAAAAAACGTTAATGCGAGGTTAGCAATAAATAACTAAGTAAGAAAGAAAAACACTCAAACCCGCGTAGATAAGTCGTTATTTAGTATGGGTAAGAGCTACATTTTTAGCCCAAATGAGCTTTGAGGTTAAGTTTTATTTTTCAGAGGCGCAGCTTGCTGGCATATTTGGAATTTATTCTGCGTATATTTATTAATGCAAAATGTCTGAAGCGAGGTGAAATCGCTGCTACTTGTATGTTTTCTCATTTGCTTCTCACTTACTTCTCTTTATGAAAAAATAAAAATACTAATTCACAAAGAGGTTAAGAGACGCTGCGCTCTAGAGGGTAACGTTGTAGGCGCCTAGGTATAAAAGTATAAATGTTTCAATTGCGTGAGCAAGCTTCACGCCTACTAATAAAATATAACCGTATTTATTGTAAACGCGATGCTTAATAATTTATTCTGACTAACAGCTAACAGCTAACAGCTAACAGCTAACAGCTAACAGCTAACAGCT
>NZ_DCYU01000022.1:0-7634 GCF_002331165.1 Pseudoalteromonas sp. UBA2102 | reverse complement strand
AGACTCAATCAGACTGTGAAGTTATTTTAGCGTTATACAAACAAAAAGGGCCTGAGTTTTTAGATGACTTAAATGGTATTTTTGCATTTTGTTTATACGATGAAGAAAACGATGCGTACTTAATTGGCCGCGATCACATTGGTATTATTCCGCTTTATACTGGCCACGATGAGCATGGTAATTTTTATGTTGCCTCAGAGCTTAAAGCGCTTTCACCAATTTGTAAGCACATTGAAGAGTTTCCACCAGGGCACTACCTATACAGCAAAAATGGTGAACTAACGCCTTATTATAAGCGCGATTGGGAAACCTTTGATGCAGTTAAAGATAACAGTGCACAAGCGCAAGACGTAAAAGAAGCGCTAGAAAGCGCTGTAAAACGCCAGCTAATGTGTGATGTACCGTATGGCGTATTGCTATCGGGCGGTTTAGACTCGTCGGTTATTTCGGCTATTACGCAACGTTTTGCTGCTAAACGTATTGAAGATAACGATGAAAGCGACGCATGGTGGCCTAAGCTGCATTCATTTTCTGTTGGGCTTGAGGGTTCACCTGATTTAGCCGCTGCGCAAAAAGTAGCGGATATGATTGGCACAGTACATCACCCTATTCACTTTACCATTCAAGAAGGTATTGATGCGCTTCGTGAGGTTATTTACCACATTGAAACGTACGATGTAACCACCATCCGTGCCTCAACGCCAATGTATTTAATGGCGCGCCAAATTAAAGCTATGGGTATTAAAATGGTATTATCAGGCGAAGGCGCTGATGAACTATTTGGTGGCTATTTATACTTCCATAAAGCGCCAAACGCACAAGAGTTTCATGAAGAGCTAAACCGTAAAGTGTCAAAGCTGCATATGTTTGACTGTTTACGTGCCAATAAGTCAATGGCTGCATGGGGCGTAGAAGCACGCGTACCGTTTCTTGATAAAGAGTTTGTTGATGTGGCTATGCGTATCAACCCTGAAGCAAAAATGTGTAAAGATGGCAAAATTGAAAAGCACATTTTACGCGAAGGCTTCGATGGCTACCTGCCTGAAGAAGTACTGTGGCGTCAAAAAGAGCAATTCTCAGACGGTGTTGGCTACAGCTGGATAGACACGTTAAAAGAGTTTGTAAACGAGCAAGTAAGCGACCAAGAGCTTGCTAACGCTAAGTTTAAGTACCCTATTAACACGCCTGATTCTAAAGAAGCGTATTACTATCGCTCTATTTTTGAATCACACTTCCCAGGTGATGCATCAGCTAAATGTGTACCACATGGTAAGTCGGTTGCGTGTTCAACCCCTGAAGCACTTGCATGGGATGCATCATTTCAAAATAATGCTGATCCTTCAGGCCGTGCTGCTGGCGTTCACAACGACGCGTATGCAAGCAAAGGCTAAACGCACCCTTTTATCGCAACGTAGGCTACAACAGCCTAGGTTGCGATATATAAAGCACCTTTATTCAGTTCCTGTATTTTCTAGTTCACAGCATAACTTAGCCGGTTCAAGTGCGTTAATTGTTATTTATACGCAAGGGTTAAGTACGCGTGTAATGCAAAAAATTGCATCAAACTCGCAGCACCCTGCTAGCGTTTTTTTAAATGAAAATGAAATTTCTCACCGTGTATGTAACATTCGCTGGTTTAACCAAACATCAGAAATTAAGCGCTGCGGCCATGGCACCCTTGCTGCTGCAAAATGTTTATTAGCACACTATGGTTTTTGCCCTTCACACTTTGTTTCAAACGATAAAGAACGGTTTAAAATCAAGCTAGCTACAGGCCGGATACAACTTCAGCTAGCGGCTATTAATTTAAAAAAGAGTGATGAGGTTAACAGCCTTAGTGATGTATTTTCGCACTCTATAAAAGCAACTTACTCAACAGCTTATAAAAATGGCTATACCGTTGTACAGTTTAAAAACATGGCTGATTTAAAGCATTTAGAGGTTAATTTTGCACATTTAGTAAATGTGCATAACAATGCGGTAATTGCACTGCAAATACATAGTATTAATAAAAACAACGCAAGTGCGTATTTTAGGTATTTTGCGCCGCAATTTGGGGTAAATGAAGATACTGCTACAGGCTCTGCCGTGTCGGTTATTGCGCCACTTATTTTTAGACTACATGGTTTAAATAAAGTAACCCTTTTGCAGCAGTCACCAAAAGGCGCGCTGCTAAACTATACGTTTAGCAGCAATCAGGTAGTTGTAAGTTAAGCTATTACATTGGCCTTAGTAGGCAAAGTGCAAAGTAGCTTTTCTCGTCTTGCCATGTTTGTTCAAGCGATAAATTAGCCTGAGCAGCAAGATTTTTAAACGACTCAAGCGTATACTTGTGCGAGTTTTCAGTGTGAATGCTCTCTCCCGCTACAAAGTCTATTTGCTTATCGTTAATAACTACGCTTTGATTACACTTGCTCACTAAATGCATTTCAATGCGGCTGTGCACTTCGTTAAATCGCGATTCGTGTTTAAAATTATCTAAAATAAACGTGCCATTTAATTCGTTATTTATACGCTGGAGCAAGTTTTTATTAAAGGCGGCGGTAATGCCGGCTTTGTCATCGTAAGCATCAAGTAACACTTGTCGCTCTTTTACTAAATCAATACCTATTAATACATAGCCATCAACACCACATAAACGGTGGAAATTATTCATTATTTCAATGGCTTTTACTGGCGCAAAGTTACCCAGTGTGGAGCCTGGAAAATAAACTAAATTTGTTTGGCTGTCTAAGGCGGTGTCTTTTGTTAACTGCTTAACCATTTGGCTATGGGTAAAATCACCTAGCAATGGCGTAATGGCCAGCTCCGGAAATAACGGTGATAAATGCGCTAACGAGTAATTAAGCATCTCTGATGATATTTCAAAAGGAACAAAGGTTTTTACATTGCTCATATGGGCGAGTAAATACGCGACCTTTTTACCCGAGCCACAACCAGGCTCAATAATTGATAGGTTCTCGGGCAGCCTATTAGCGATAGCTTTTGAGTAATCTTCTAATATGGCAAGTTCAGTGCGGGTAACATAGTACTCTTGCAATGAGGTTATTTGCTCGAATAAAGCCGCCCCTTTATCATCGTAAAAATACTTACACGGCAGCGACTTTTGCTGTTGAGCAAGTCCATGTAATACATCATTTAAAAAGTCTAGATCGGTTATTGATTGCTGATTAATTGCTGTTACTTGGCTCATAGTATGTCCTTTGCTAGTCTAATGCCGCTGCACATCCACGCTTGGTGCGGATAAAAAAAGTTACGGTAGGTCTGTCTTAAATGATCTTTTGGGGTAAACACACACCCACCACGCAAAACCATTTGATTATTCATAAATTTACCATTGTATTCCCCTGCGGCTCCGCTAAAGGGTTTAAAGCCTGGGTAAGGTAAATAGGCGCTATTAGTCCACTGCCAGCATGTATCGTTTAACTGCGAGATAACATCTGGGTTTTTACATACACATGGCGTAAGCAAATCGTTTTGCTGTTGCTTAAGTGCTTGCTGCTGCGCTACATACTCCCATTCAAACTCAGTAGGTAGGCGCGCATTCACAAAATTAGCGTAGGCTGCCGCTTCAAAATAACTTACATGGCTCACTGGCGCATCTAAATTTAAAGGCTGCAGTCCGTAGAGAGTAAATTCAAACCACTGCCCGTCAATATACTGCCAATATAAAGGGTGACTAAGTTGCTCGGTGTTTATATTAGTCCAGCCATCACTTAACCAAAATGAAGGGTTTTTATACCCGCCCGCCTCTATAAATTGTAAGTACTCTCTATTAGTCACTAATCGATTAGCAAAACTAAACGCATGGATAAGGGCTTGATGTTTAGGTTGTTCGTTATCGTACGAAAAGCCGTTTTTAGCATCAGCCCCTATATTGGTTATGCTTTGGCTAAATTCGGTATATTTTAAAGTGCCTAGCGAATCACTCACCTTTATTAAGTCATTTGGGGTTTGGCTGTAGGCAGGAAAGCTTGGATTAACCGAAAAATTATATTTAATATCCATTAGCATGAGCTCTTGATGTTGCTGCTCATGATTCAGCCCAAGTTCTATTATATTGCACAGTGTTTGGTTAGTGCCTAATTGAAGCAGCTCGTTTAGCGCATTATCAACATAGGCTCTGTAGCGCAACACCACCTCTAAACTGGGGCGAGATAAACATCCTCTATTAGCACGCTTAAACTGCTCACCTATGCCGTTATAGTAGGAGTTAAAAAGCACTTTAAATTGTTCATCAAAGAGCGTGTAGTTAGGCAGATACTTAGCAAGTAAAAATGTTTCAAAAAACCACGTGGTGTGAGCTAAGTGCCATTTCATTGGGCTTGCATCATCCATTGCTTGTAGTTGGCAATCTTCTGCGCTGAGGTTTTTTGTAAGTGTAAGACTATGTTGGCGAATTGACTGAAATTGAGCGTGTATTTTTTCAGTACTGTGCGCTTCATTCGTTTTCGTGTTTAGCATATTAAAGTTAGTCCTTTTCACTCTTTGCGATTAAATAAAGCCTACCCCAGATTTTACCTTTATGCATGTTACATGATGATTAAATCGAACCCTCTACCCATTTAAAACGTAGACTAATGTATTAACGACTAAACGAGTTTGGTGGCGCTGCTTTAATTTTAGTTTAATAACAAACTAATTTTTAACACTCACTGAATTAACAATAGCTTATCTTTTTAGTGATAAATAGCTTTTAGCGCTAAGTAATCAGGCATATATAACCAAATAGTTTTACATTTACGATTTAACTCATACACTATTAAGGGTATGATCAGCGATTAATTTAGTTAGTCCTCAAATAAGTTTTATTGTAAATAATGCAACTTACTGTGTGGCTAATTAACTTAGTGTTATGCCGGAACTCTCTGGCTTGTTAGGACAACATAAGAGGTATTCATGAGCGAAAATCATGACAAGTATAGTATTGATAATACGGACTACACCGTAGGTCAAGATAACGTGCAAAAATGGGGATTTGATATACATAATCCTGTTTTTGGTATTAGTGCCGGTTTGATTGTCATCTTTTTAGTCGCCATTCTCGTTTCGGATGCGCAAACAGCCAAAGCAACGCTTGATGGTATTAAGCTCGATATAATAAATAACTTTGATGCGTTTTTTATGTGGGCAGCAAACTTCTTTGTTATATTTTGTTTGGCATTAATTGTATCGCCCTATGGTAATATTCGTTTAGGCGGAGAAGGAGCTAAACCAACGCACTCGCGTATGTCATGGCTTGCTATGTTATTTGCCGCAGGTATGGGTATTGGGTTAATGTTTTGGGGTGTTGCAGAGCCTGTAGCTTACTTTACCGGCTGGTACGAAACCCCACTTAATGTAACCGCAAATACGCCAGAGGCTGCAAAAGTGGCCATGGGTGCAACCATGTTTCACTGGGGCCTTCACCCGTGGGCTATTTATGCCGTTGTAGCGCTCTCACTTGCGTTTTTTACTTACAATAAAGGCCTTCCTTTATCAATCCGTTCAATTTTTTATCCACTATTAGGCGACAGAGCTTGGGGCTGGCCTGGTCATATTATTGATATTCTTGCCGTGCTTGCCACTTTGTTTGGCCTTGCAACCTCGTTAGGTTTAGGCGCGCAGCAGGCTTCTGCAGGTATTAACCATGTATTTGGAACTGATGGCGGCGTAGGCGCACAATTATTGGTTATTATTGGCGTTACCTTACTAGCTATTATCTCAGTAGTACGCGGCATTGATGGCGGCGTAAAGGTCCTTAGTAATATAAACATGCTCATTGCATTTGCCTTACTTCTGTTTGTTGGTTTAATTGGCTTTGCTGTGGCAATCGGTAACGTACCAAATACGGTTATGGGTTATGTTGAAAATATTATTCCACTGAGCAACCCACATGGCCGTGAAGACGAAACATGGATGCACGGTTGGACTGTATTTTACTGGGCATGGTGGATTTCGTGGTCACCGTTTGTAGGTATGTTTATTGCGCGTGTTTCTCGTGGTCGTACAATTAGAGAGTTTTTAATCGCTGTATTATTAATTCCTACTGCGGTTACTATTTTATGGATGTCTATTTACGGCGGCATTGCAATAGACCAAGTTGTTCAAGGTGTTGGTAGCTTAGGCGTAAACGGTTTAACCGATGTACCTATGGCGATGTTCCAAATGCTAGACGAACTGCCTATGTCGAGCGTGCTTTCGTTCCTAGCTGTGGTTTTAGTATTAGTGTTTTTCATTACCTCTTCTGACTCGGGTTCGTTAGTTATCGACTCAATTACAGCAGGCGGTAAAGTGGATGCGCCAGTACCACAACGGATCTTTTGGGCTACGGTTGAGGGCTCTATTGCTGCTGCTCTATTATGGATTGGTGGTACAGAGGCGATTCAAGCATTACAAGCGGGTGCTGTTTCAACAGGTCTTCCGTTTACTTTAGTGTTACTACTAATGTGTGTAAGCCTATTATTAGGATTACGTACTGAGCCTCGCGCTGTTAAATAATTAGTCGCTTGCCAGTAAACTAAAAAACGCCGCATAATATGCGGCGTTTTTATTGGCTAAGCTAAACGCTGGTTATTAATTTAAACCTGTATTGCATTCGCTAAAATTTAAAAATAGATTTAACTTAGTAATTCAGCCAATGGCGTATCATCGCGGTAATGGTATTGCAGCTGTGCAATCAACAGCTCTGCTGTGGCTAATGCATCAGTTAGCGCATTGTGATTATGATAAGCAGGCAAAGAGTATCGGCTGCGGCAATCTGTGAGTCTAAGTGAGCCTACCTTTTGATTAAACAAACGCCCTATTAAGCCTTGGCGGGCGCGCAACGCTCGTTGCTCAATTTCCATGGTATCGACTAATGCAAACTGGATCCCTTCGTTAATTCTCGCAAGTAATGCATTGTTTAAAAAGTGCCGCTCTATCGCTGCATAATGCACCACCACGACTTTACCACTAAGTGCATTAAGTAGCGGCCCTAGTCGAGAGGTTAAATCGGGAGCGTCATCCACTTCTGAATGCGTAATACCATGAATAACAATCGACTCCTCGCTTAAGCTTTTACGAGGCTGTACTACCCAATGCTTAGCATGTGTGCAATATACTCTTTGCATTGTAAAGGGGACTAAGCCAATACTGACTATATCGTCCACCTCACTATTTAGACCGGTTGTCTCAAAATCAAGAGCCACAAACGAAATGTCTTTTATGGGCGTGTGCGTATCACCATAAGCGTGCTGATAAAACGCTTTTAAATGCTCATTTTTAGCGTTGTTAGCCAGTGTTTTATAATGAGCCTGCCAGTCAAAATACGATTGCTTAGCCATTCGTTACTTAACACCCGCATTGGCTGAGTAACTAAACTTTAAGTAGCTTTGTGCTTTTTCGAGTATGGCAAACGCTTCTTTTAAATTGCGTTGCTCAAACGGCGAAAGCAAATGCGGGTCTATGTCGTTATCGGGCTCTTCTTCTTGCTCTATTTGCCATGCTTGATGACGAATTCGCATCATGGCAATGTATTCTAACGCATCACGTAAATCCTGTGCTTTACCCTCAGGTAACAGGCGCGATTCAATAATATCTTCAAGGCGTTCAAACGAATTTTGCTTACGAGAGCCTATCGCCAGTGCATGCACTCTTATCACATCAGAAAGCGG
>NZ_DCYU01000092.1:24153-31520 GCF_002331165.1 Pseudoalteromonas sp. UBA2102 | reverse complement strand
TATCGGAAATATACTTCTGTTTTTTGAAAGCGTTAACCTAGATAGCTATATGAGCCATTTTTCGGGGCCTTATTTGAGCGATCAGCGGTCATTGAGATTGGATAAATTTTAAAAATAACCAATATAGTTTATAAATACAGCAACCCAGACGACTGAACATATCAATAGAGCAATTAGTACTGCTGCGGAGCCTAAATCTTTAGCGAGACCAGACAATGGATGAATTTCTAAGCCAACTCTGTCTATTGTTGCTTCTATTGCTGTATTAACAATCTCTGCGAATATCACAAATAAAACAGAGATTAGGAGCATGACCTTTTCGTAAATACCTATCTGCCAAATAGAAATAATAGTTAGCGATAAAGCAAGTAATAAAAGCTCTTGTTTAAAAGCAGCTTCATTTTTGGCAAGCCATTTAAATGCACGCTGTGAATTTTTAAAAGCTAAAAATACTCGATTAATACCTGACGGCTTATTTACATTATCAAACTGCATTGGGAATTCCCTCATTGTAGGCTTCGGCCTTACAGGCGTTAAAAATATCGTATATAGGTTGGTATTGGTTGCTATTTACATGAGTTAATCCAAGCAAAGTGTCAAAAATATTGTCGTGTGAAAATGTTTTTGAGTGTTGCAACTCAACACAGCGATTGAATTCAGAGTCAGTAAGCTTATTACTCCAAAAAATCATTGGGATATGAGTTTGCTCGGTTGGTGCTAGTGCATAAGGAAACCCATGAAGGTATAAGCCTTTTTCACCAAGTGACTCACCGTGATCTGACACATACAAGAGTGATTTTTCCGTTTCGTTACTTTCTTGTAATACTTTTATTAATTCGCTCAATACCCTGTCTGTGTATGCAATAGTGTTATCATATGTGTTTGTTAGCTCTGTTGTAGTACAGTTCTGAATATCGCTTCGATCGCAGTCAGGTTTAAACAAACTTGCGTGTTCAGGGTAACGACGATAATAAGTTGGCCCATGTGAACCTATCATATGTAGAATAATCAATTTATGCTTAACGTTACTTTTAGCTATTCTGTCTTTGAATTTCGAGACTAATATTTCATCAAAACAGTAATCACCGTCACAGAGCGAGTGCTTTTTGTTCGGCTCAATGTTTTCTGATTTGACGCGAGCACACACTCCTTTACAGCTGCTATTATTATCAATCCATGTCACTTCAACACCACTACGCTGGATAATGTCTAGGACATTTTCTTGACTATTAGCAAGGCGCGAATCATATTCTTTGCGATTAAGCCGTGAAAACATACAGGGCACGGAGATAGCCGTTGCCGTTCCACATGATGAAACATCACTAAAATATTTCACGCCTAGCTTAGAGGTATAAGCATTCGTTGCTCTACTATAGCCTTGCAGTGAAAAGTTAGCAGCCCGAGCAGTTTCTCCTACAACCATTACTGTTAGCGAGGTGGTCGTTTTATTTTCTAAAGCTGGTAAATTATCAAGTACCTTAAAAGGTAGGGGGGGGTAAAAGTAATTATCTCTCAAATATTTATAACCCGCTGTATAAAAAGCAAACGGGGTGATATAGCTTGTAAGCTGTCGGTTATTACGCCCTACAGAAGCGTACTCTTTATAAAAGGTTGCTGCTATTAAAGCACAACAAAGCAAAGCAAATAGATTTAGCTTCACAAAGCTCTTTAAACGTACTCTAAAACTACCAATAATTATGAACTTGGAAAATAAGTAAGTAGGTACAATTCCTAATAAAACTACAAATATTACAAGCTGAAAATTTAAATATGAAAATGCTTCACCTGAGTTTGTCTCAACAATATTTTGTAACATGCTTTTGTCAAAAATAACGCCATAATTAAGTGTTGAATAAAACAATAATGAGCAAAGTAAAACGCTAAATAAAAGTACGGGTTTAACAAAAGTAACTAAGGACAACCAACTCAAAACTAAAATAGTCAATGAGAAAAGCATTAAAGGAATAGACGTGATAAAAAGCCAATTTATATGGCCTGGCTGTGTTGCAGCAATAAAGGTGTTGTATAAAAACAAGCCATTAAATACGATAACAATATACATCGAAACTAAGCAAACGAAATGACTATAACTTACATGCCAAGACGAAATGTTAAAAATTTTAAAAGCATTTTTCATAATTATTCCTTATCGCTATTTTTATCAGCTAAACGATAAAGCTGCTCTGTGTAAGCTAAGTTGCTAAATAACACATGAGCGAGTGCTTTTTCAGCTAACGTTTTATCTGCGTTTTCCGGTTTATTTCTTTTTTGTATTTTGGTTTTTTTGTTATAGCGCCAATAGCTAGTTTGTTGATTTGGCATTAGGATGACAGCGCGATCATTTTCTAGGTATGCAAAATTGTCGTAGTACTGCATCATCACGCGTTCAACTGGATAATTTTTGGTGAGATCAAAGCCCACCATTGGAGTTGCTTGTTCAATTCCTAAAAGTGACAACAAAGTAACTGGTAGGTCAATTTGACTAACAAGTCTTGAGTCGCGTTTAGCCTTCATATCGCTGTTTAAAATAACCGCAGGTATGTGAAAAGACTTTAAAGGGACGGGCTCAGAGCCAAAAACACGCACATCATGGTCTGCCACAACCAAAAATACGGTGTTTTTCCAGTACGATTGTGTTTTTGCTTTATTTATAAACTTCCCTAGTGCGTAATCTGCATACTTAATTGCAAGATCACGTTTATAGTTTTCAGGGCTATACCCTTCAGGTAGCGATACCTTACCTTGTGGGATGTCAAATGGATCGTGATTGCTCGAAGTAAATACAAGACTAAAAAATGGCACTGCCGCATTACTTAGTTTAGTCAGTTCCTTATCTGCTTGTTGGAATAAGTCCTCATCACTCGCGCCCCAAGATGAGATAAACTGAGGGTTTTCAATGTGGTTGATGTCAACAATATCGTTAAATCCGTTTCCTAGGAAAAAGCTTTTCATATTGTCAAAATGACTTTCACCGCCGTAGATAAATTGGGGAATATAACCTTGTTGACTCAATACATCAGCTAATGAAAAAAAGTTATGCTGGGATTTAGATAGTTTAACTACCGAGCGAGATGGAGATGGCATAAAGCCAGTGGTAATTGCTTCAATACCTCTCACGGAGCGCGTTCCCGTAGCATAAAGGTTGTCAAACCCCCACCCTTGTTGATATAGCTCATCAAGTTCAGGAGTTATACCTAACCCACCAAGTTGTCCAACAAATCGGGCACCTAAACTTTCCTCAAGTATAATTACTAAGTTTTTTTTAACTCCAGAAACAAAAGGTTTGTTGTGTGCCAAGGTCGGAATATTTCCGGTGACAAACTGCTTACGATAAGAAGCCTTTTTGACTATATCTATAACTTGCTGATGAGGCATTGTGCCATACAAATTGCTAGCACTTTTTTCGTTACCCATGTTTTTCAGCGCAAACGCAACACTGTAAGTGGAGTTAAGAACAAGTGAATTTACTAGTGAATCTTGAGAAAAATAGACTAATGCAGGGTTAAGTGGCCGGTGGCTCAATGTACCTCTGGCAGCAAGGAAACAAAGTATTAAAACACCCATAAGAATAGATAAATTAGCTACTTTTTTCAGTGGCTGTACTTGTGGTTTTGTGAATGCTCTATATAAAAGGCGATAGCTGTAAATACTTGTTATTGTCGCCACAAGTAATGTACTTAGCATTGCTAAAAGGTGACCATGAATTAGCATCGAGAATACTTCTTGTGGGTAATCAAGATATTCAATATATAACCGGTTAGGCCTTACATCATATTGAGTGATGAATGCAGCTGTTGATGTTTCTAAAATAACAACAACAGTCGCAATAATGCTACCGTAAAGCGAAAACATGCGCTGGAATAGCTTTGTTTTAGAGCGTGCAATTACATGCAGCATCAATATCAGCACTCCAATAGTTGCTAAGTATCCAACGCTACTTAAGTCTATTTTGATAGCACCTGAAATGACTGGCCAAATATCACCATCATTTAATCTTGAATGTTGCCATATCAATAGCCCAATTCGGGAAGTTATAAAGATTGATAACAATATAAGTGTAAAACGTAACAAGGGTTTTAAAACGGAAGTATTTGCTGACATAGTTGTACTCGTCTTTAAAAATTGCAGCAATACTAAAAATCGAAACTTAAGAAATCCTGATGATAAACTTAATAATGGCTATACTATAAAAACTTAAGGAAGCCTTAAGTAAAACTTAAGTTATATAGCGTAACCTAGTGATTAAGATGTATTTTCAGGTGAACGAATAGAACATGAAGTTATTAATAATTGAAGATTCAGGGTCACTGCGACGTAGTTTACGGGTTGGCTTAACAAATTTGGGCTTTGCGGTGGATGAAACCGGTGATGGCTCACAAGGGTTGAGTATGGCAATGACAGGTGAATATGAGCTTGTAATACTTGATATTATGCTACCTAGTATCGATGGCATCACTGTACTGCAAACCATAAGAACAAAACAGCTTGATACTAAAGTTTTAATTTTATCCGCAAAGCAAGAACCTGAAGACCGCGTTTTAGGGCTTCTAACCGGAGCGGATGATTACCTCACTAAACCTTTTTCATTTGATGAACTTCACGCTCGACTCTTAAATTTAATGCGTCGTGGTGGACTAAAAATGGTCAGTGATATTATAGTTATTGATAATTTAGCCCTGAATTTACAGTTAAAACTGCTAAAAGTTTCTGACAACGTTATTGATTTAACACCCAACGAGTACAAAATTGTCGAATGTTTATTTAGCAATCAAAATAAAGTGTTTAGTGCGGAAAAGCTAAGTACCTATCTTGCAGGACAGTATGATTTAATATCGAAAAACTCGATTGAAGCCCATTTATCATCTGCTCGTAAAAAAGTAAGAGTTGCAGGGGGAGAGCTACCAATTCAAACCAAACGTGGCTTTGGTTATATTGTGCAAGGGCAATGATGAAATCTATTCGCAGTAAACTAGTAATTACTCTCTCAGTAACTATAACAGGGTTAGTTTTATGCATATTGTTGGCCACTGATATTGCTGTTGATAGCTGGATAGACAATGAGTTTGATCGCAGCCTGCAATCTAAAGCAGGTATGTTAAAGACCTTAGTAAATAAGACCGATAATGGTTATTCCTATAATTTTTCCAGTGAGTTTATGCCTGAGTTCGCAGGAGAAGTTGAGCCCGAATACTTTCAAATATGGAACAAAGAAGGTACCTCCATCCGCTCAAAAAGTTTAGATTTATTTGAGGTTAAAAACCTACCATTTGAAAACTTGGAAATTGGCGAATCAAAAATACGACCTATTCAACTACCTGATGGTCGAGATGGCCGAATTTTTTACAGTCGTTTTATACCACAAGTAAAAGATAATGCATCAGTTGACACCTCTAAAAAGACAGACGGTGAGTCAATGATTTTAGCTTATACAGCATCCTCTGAGGAAGTTGATTTTGTACTTTGGTTGATTGACGTTATTTTTATAGTCACGACGATTACAGTTATTGTATTTATTCGATTGTTTGTCAGAAAGGCCATAGATACATCACTTGCGCCATTGGTACAATTAAATAAGGATATCAGTCAGTTAAGCATTATCAGTGAAGGCTCAGAGATATTTATAAAAGAGCCAGTTAAAGAGCTCTTGCCAATTGTTGAAAGTTTAAATGCCTTTATTAAAGAGAACAGGCAACTTTACCTAAGAGAGAAGCGCCTCACATCAGATATTGCCCATGAAATAAAAACGCCCATTGCCGAACTAATTAATATGGCAGAAGTCTCCATACGGTTTCCAAATGAAAAAGAGCTCAATGATGACTTTAAGCCTGAAGCTTTGAAGATAAGCCTGAGACTTAAAAATATAGTCTCAAATTTATTGCTATTACATAAATACGGGGGAGGTAAGCTGAACAAGCGAGATGCCTGTGATTTAAATCAAGTTATTAGCAGAATACTGGAAACCCATGATTTATCACGTGTAAATTTGCAGTTGGATGAAAATGCACCAGCAATTATGAGCAACTTGTTTGCCCTTGAATCAATTTTTAGCAATTTAGTTAACAACGCGAAACAATACAGTCCACTCGATTCAAAAATTTTAGTCTCCACGAGAGTTGTAAGGGATAAAAACTTAATATTATCAGTTACTAATTCCCTTAATGAACCTTTGAATGATAGCGATATAGACCAATTATTTGACCCATTATGGCAAAAAGACACTTCAAGAACATCGATTGATAACTTTGGATTAGGGCTATCAATCGCTAAGACGCTTAGTAAAGCAATTGATGCGCAATTAAGCGCGAAAGTTAGTGACAAAAAAATTACATTTTCTTTAGCCTTAACTACGGATTAGCTTATTCACTAACTACATAGAAATAAAGGCTGGGGTGTACAATTATGTGAAGAGGCTCCTATATACTTAATTTTCTGGCAGCTATAAAACAATCAACACCTTTTCTGCGGCTTAGCTGGGTGTTGTTATCACTGTCCGCTCATGGAATAAATGCGTCTGTTCGATTTGATTGACTTTATTTGTTCAAATCTGACAGTTTTGGTTAGATCTTATTAAATGAATACATTACGCGCTTATCTTGTTAAGCAAAAATGCTAACTAAATCACTGTTAAAAGAAAGTCCGCTTAAGCTATTTTCATTAACCAGAGATTTAAACGCAGCATTACAATAAAGTGCTGTCCCACCTTGCATGCATGATTTAAAAACAAGATTTTTGTCTGATTTAAATGATAAGGATTTGAGGCCATCCTCAATACCATTCAGGTAAGCCTTTTCAGTAAGAGATTCGTCTTCTTCTTCGAAAACGAGTGGATTAAATAAAATTAGCTCTTTATCACACCTAAGCGGTATAAACTCCCCGTATACTTGCAGATAGTTCCCTAGGGCAATATACGCTTTTTGGTTCAAAACAAGGTAATTCGTAAATAAGTTTACGTCGTAGGCTTGCTTTAAAGCTTCTTTTTCAACCTTGCAGCTAAATCCGTTTTTGACTATATCCGTTATTCTAGTTTTGCCGCTTGGAAAGCCAATCTTGGCTAATATTACTGCTTCTTTATAACTGAGGTTATTTTCTTCGGCAATTTGGTCTGCCATCGATACGATATCTAGGTCAATTATATCGTATGTTCTATCTGGTTTGTGTAATTTATAAATATCGAGTTCCTTTCCCATAAGTAATCCTTTGTGAAGTAATATTTGTGCTTATTAAAGATTAATGAAGCCAGAATATCAACTCCTTCGGCAACGCAAACAGAATCTTATTGAATATTAGCCAAATTTTATTAGGCTGGATTACTAAGGGAGTGCGCGTTAGTTATACCTGTACTCTATTCATTTATTAGCTTTTACTGT